>NZ_JAUBDI010000011.1:0-129866 GCF_033253735.1 Sporosarcina saromensis
GGCCATGAGGTCAGCTTTATTAACAAGCTGGCCTAGCCTGCCAAGGCTAACATGTCCGCCACTCCATGTAAAATCAGCTAAATTGTTGGCTATTGTGTGTTACACATACTTCTTGACGGTACCAAGTTTTGCTGTGTTCTAACCAGTTATGCGGCGTTTGACGGAGTTTTGCCGTGTTCCAGCCAGTTATGCGGCGTTTGACGGAGTTTTGCTGCGTTCCAACGGATTATGCTCCGTTCAGGAAATTTTTCCGTCGTTTAACCGCCTAAAACAGTATGCAGCACCCGCGGTGATCGCTTATTGGAACGTATCCATCCCCATCGCGCCGAATGCCTTTGACACATCAAAAGCAATTCAGTATTATACAGTTTTTTTCCACATAAAAACCCACTGGCATGATACCAGCGGGTTGAATCAATCTTATTCTTGGCCTTCTTCTTTGAAGCCATATTTCTTGTTGAAGCGGTCGATACGTCCGTCCGCTGCAGCGAATTTTTGGCGTCCAGTGTAGAATGGGTGGCATTCTGAACAAACTTCTACGCGAATGTCCTCTTTAACAGAGCCTGTTTCGAATGTGTTACCACATGAACAAGTGACAGTTGCAAGTTTGTAATTTGGATGAATTCCTGCTCTCATCGGTCTCTCTCCTCTCGCCCTGAACCATCTGGAACAGAGTATGTTTTAAAGGTCTTGCATAAGACTGATGCCTTACACGGTCCGTATATGTCAACCGTATATGCAGCAAATTTATTGAAACCTTACTCAAATAGTATAGCAAATCTGCTTGGACGACGCAACTGTTTCCTCTTTTATTCAGAAAAGCATGTTTGCCTAATTACAACAAACCTTTGCCGTTCCGGTGCGCTTTCATTTCTTCATTCAACTTATCGAAGAACTCCTCATTCGACTTCGATTGGCGCAACTTTTTCAAGAAACGCTCTGCAAAATCGGATGCATCTGAGAACGTTTTACGGATCGCCCAAAGTTTTTCAAGTTGATTAGAAGGAATAAGCAGCTCTTCTTTACGTGTGCCCGAACGACGGATGTCGAGTGCCGGGAAGATACGACGCTCTGCCAGGCTCCGATCTAGATGCAACTCCATATTACCCGTTCCTTTGAATTCCTCATAAATGACTTCATCCATCCGCGAGCCCGTATCGATCAACGCTGTCGCCAGAATTGTCAAACTGCCGCCTTCTTCAAGGTTACGTGCAGCCCCGAAAAATCTCTTTGGACGGTGGAACGCCGCAGGGTCAATCCCGCCTGAAAGTGTCCGACCACTTGGTGGAATGACCAAGTTGTACGCACGCGCAAGACGCGTAATCGAGTCCATAAGAATGACGACGTCCCGTTTATGTTCAACGAGGCGCATCGCTCGCTCCAAAACGAGTTCCGCAACTTTCACGTGATTTTCCGGCACTTCATCAAAAGTCGAACTCACAACGTCCGCCTTTACAGACCGTTCAATGTCCGTCACCTCTTCCGGTCGTTCATCGATCAGGAGAACGATCAGTTCAGCTTCGGGATGGTTTGTTGTAATCGCGTTCGCAATTTCTTTCAACAGCATTGTTTTCCCCGCTTTTGGAGGTGCCACAATCAAGCCACGTTGTCCGAAACCTACAGGCGAAACAAGGTCCATGATCCGCGTAGATAGTTTTGAAGGAATCGTTTCCAAATTGATGTGCCGCTCTGGATAAAGTGGTGTCAACGCCGGGAAGTGAACGCGTTCACGGGCAACTTCGGGATTTTCTCCATTGACCGCTTCCACTTGCAATAACCCATAATATCGTTCGTTTTCTTTCGGCGGGCGCACTTTTCCAGTTACCTTGTCCCCGTTACGCAAGTCAAAACGTCTAATTTGCGATGCAGAAATATAAATATCCTCTGAACTCGGTGAGTAGTTGATGGGGCGTAAAAAGCCATACCCTTCCGACTGGATGATTTCTAAAATCCCTTCCATGAAAAAGAAACCTTCTTGTTCTGCTCTTGATTTTAGGATGGCAAAAATGAGTTCTTTTTTCGTAAGTTTACTGTAATACGTAATCTTGTATTCCTTTGCTAGCTCGTATAACTCTTTAAGAGTCATATTTTCCAAACTGGCGATTGTTAATATCGACATATTCCGTTATGCACCACTCTTTAGTAAATTTAGTTTTTTGAGGTCTTATCGAGTATCGGGTAGGTGAAGCTCACTAGAAGTGTGTCCGGGGATTACCGGACGATGAGGCAAGCTAGTATTGTTTTGTGTATAGTGTTTCGTTGTTTGTAAGATTTCATACGTTTCGTTACTATATTATCATTTCGGGAAGAATATAAGTAGTTATTTTTTAGAGGGCATCCGTTTGGAATGCCCTCCTTTATTATGTTGGATCGTCGCGGCTAAACGCCGCCCTCCGCTTTTGTTATCATCCAGCTGCGGGCGCTAGACTCTCGGGGTCATAAGCCCGCTTCGCTGTACGGCAAAGGGCGCCGTTTCGCGAATCCGTCTTATGCCTGTCGAGTCTGAGCAAGCGCCCTCCGCTTTTGTTATCATCCAGCTGCGGGCGGCAGGCTCTCGGGTCGCTTCAGAATTGAAATAAAGGCAAAGTGCGCCTTTTTTCAATTCTTCCGACGTACACGATGTACTAGTGCCGACGTTGCCACAGGACGTGGCGCACTTAGTCGGCCAGCGCCTGTCGAGCCTAAACGCCGCCCTCCGCTTTTGTTAGCATCCAGCTGCGGGCGCTAGCTGCTCGGGTCATAAGTCAGCTCTGCTGCATGGCAAAGAGCGCCATTTCGCATTTCTGTCTTATGCCTGAGGCCGGCACGATGCCGGTCATGCAGTCGTTGCCACAGGACGTGGCGCACTTAGACTGCAAACCTCTGTCTGAGCAAGCGCCCTCCGCTTTAGTTATCATCCAGCTGCGGGCGCTAGACTCTCGGGGTCATAAGCCCGCTTCGCTGTACGGCAAAGGGCGCCGTTTCGCGAATCCGTCTTATGCCTGTCGAGTCTGAGCAAGCGCCCTCCGCTTTAGTTTAGTCTTCCATTACCAGGTTCGGTTTTTTCTTGAGGCTGTGGCGGCCTTCTACGAATCGGATGGTGCCGGATTTGGAGCGCATGACGAGTGAGTGGGTTTCACTGTAGCCGCCTTTTAGTTGGACGCCGCGGAGGAGTTCTCCGTCGGTTACGCCGGTTGCAGCGAAGATGGCGTCGTCGCCTTTGACGAGGTCGTCCATGTATAGGATTTTGTTGACGTCGATGCCCATTTTTTCGCATCGCGCACGTTCTTCATCGTTTGATGGAACGAGACGTCCTTGGATTTCGCCGCCTAGGCATTTGAGTCCAACCGCTGCGATAACGCCTTCAGGAGCACCACCGAGGCCGAAGAGGATATCTACGCCCGTATTGTCGAATGCTGTGTTAATTGCAGCTGCAACGTCTCCATCATTGATGAGCTTGATGCGTGCGCCTGCTGCTCGTATTTCTTCAATAATTTTTCCATGACGTTCACGGTTGAGGACAGTTGCCACAACTTCATCAATCGATTTGTTTTTCGCTTTGGCTACGGCATGCAGATTTTCGGTGACAGAAGCGTCGATGCTAATCTTTCCTACCGCTTCAGGACCTACTGCGATTTTGTCCATGTACATGTCTGGTGCGTTGAGCAAGTTGCCTTTGTCCGCAATCGCGATAACTGCGAGTGCATTCCAGCCACCTGAAGCAACGATGTTCGTTCCTTCAAGCGGATCGACTGCAACGTCAACTGCCGGACCATGTCCTGTCCCTAATTCTTCACCGATATATAGCATCGGTGCTTCATCCATTTCGCCTTCACCAATAACGACGACTCCTTGCATCGGAATCGTATCAAACACAGTACGCATCGCTGTCGTCGCGGCGTCATCCGCTTCGTTTTTCAAACCGCGTCCCATCCAGCGTGATGCCGAGATAGCTGCTGCTTCTGTTACACGTACCAATTCCATCGATAAACTGCGTTCCATTATGATTGTTCCTCCCGTTATACGCTTTACAACTACAAGCTAAATAATTTGTCATTGTTCAGTATAGCATATTGTGAACGTGCCGTTTTTTGTCAATTCGCCAAGTTTTCAGCTGTTCATTCACACGAAAAACTCGACATGTTCTTTATTCGGTAATGACGGCATTTTCGGCAACGGTTTCTTTGCGAATATCCGCTCCAATGCCACGAAGCTTTTCGATAATCGAACTATAGCCTCGTTCGATGTGTACAATTTCCTGAATTTCCGTTTCCCCTTTAGCAATCAACCCTGCGATGACAAGTGCTGCGCCTGCTCGTAAATCGGAAGCACGGACGGTTGCCCCTTCCAATGGGGTTGGTCCGCTCAATAACACCGATTGGCCTTCCACTTTCCCGTCGGCATTCATTCTACGTAATTCGTCGATTTGTTTAAAACGGGCTGAATAGATGGTGTCGGAAATGACGGAAGAACCTTCTGCCTGTGTCAGTAAAACGGAGAATGGTTGCTGAAGATCGGTCGGAAACCCTGGATAGACAAGCGTTTTCACATCGACTGCCTGTAATTTATTCGCCTTCGGAATGAAGATCTGTTCTTCGCGCTCTTCAACAGTAACACCCATTTCACGAAGTTTTGCGGTCAATGCTTCGACGTGGAATGGAATGACATTATCGATTGTAATGCCGTCACCCGCAGCAGCTGCCATGATCATGAACGTTCCTGCTTCGATACGGTCCGGTATAATCGTATGTTTTGTACCGTGAAGCTTCTCCACGCCTTCGATTCGGATGACATTCGTCCCTGCGCCTTTAATGTTTGCGCCCATATTCGTTAAGAGCGTTGCCACATCAATGATTTCAGGTTCTTTTGCCGCATTCTCGATAATGGTGCGTCCTTTGGCAAGTACAGCTGCAAGCATAATATTGATCGTCGCGCCTACACTAACGACATCCAAATAGATTTTAGCTCCACGAAGTTCGTCGGCACGTAAATAGATGGCACCGTGCTCGTTTGTCACTTTTGCCCCTAACGCTTCAAACCCTTTAATATGTTGGTCAATCGGACGAGGACCTAAATGACAGCCACCTGGTAACCCGATTGCCGCATGTTTGAAACGGCCTAACATCGCACCCATTAAATAATACGATGCTCTCAGCTTTTTCACTTTACCGTTAGGAAGTGGCATTGCAATCATTTCAGTTGGGTCGATCGTCATGTTCCCATTTTGGAAATCCACTTTACCGCCAATGTCTTCAAGGAGTGCTTGAAGGGTGAAGACGTCCGAGATTTCAGGAAGTCCATCAATTGTTACGGGAGAATCTGCCAAGATGGATGCCGGGATTAAAGCGACGGCGCTATTTTTTGCACCGCTCACTTTGATAGTTCCTTGTAAAGGGTTACCGCCTTTAATTTTATAAACGTCCATGTCAGTCTCCTTTAATGAATCACTTGTTCTTTCTTGCTTCCCAGTCTGCGAGGAATTGTTGGATACCTTTGTCTGTCAACGGGTGATTGAACAATTGCTTGAGCACGTTGAAAGGAGTTGTTGCAATGTGCGCTCCAGCTAATGCTGAATCTGTAATATGTTGCGGGCTACGGATGGACGCTGCAATAATTTGTGTATCGATGTCATGGATTGTGAAGATGTCCGCAATCGTGCTAATTAGTTGGATACCTTCTTGACCGATATCATCTAATCTGCCGAGGAATGGAGAGACATACGTTGCGCCAGCGCGTGCAGCAAGCAATGCTTGGTTCGCACTGAAAATGAGTGTAACGTTCGTTTTAATGCCCTCTTGCGCGAAAACTGAACACGCTTTTAAACCTTCCGGTGTCATTGGGAGTTTCACTGTAATATTTGGGGCGATTTTTGCTAGCTCTCGACCTTCTTTAATCATACCTTCTGCGTCTAACGCAATAACTTCTGCACTGACAGAACCGGGTACGAGTGCAGTAATTTCACGTAGTCTGTCGTGGAATGAAATATTCTCTTTCGCTACTAAAGATGGGTTCGTTGTAACACCTGATAGAATTCCCCAACTATGTGCTTCTTTTATTTCCTCAAAGTTTGCTGTATCAATAAAAAATTTCATTTTTAACTTCCTCCTTCATGAATGGAAAGAAGGAGAATGCACCGATGATTCGATGCCTCTCCTCTTTTCGGACAACGTTTCTGTTCGAAAAAGCGATTATGCTTTACCTGAGCTACCAAATTCACGCATTTTGCCAATGACTGTCTTTTTAATTGCTTCGCGCATTGGTGTCAAATACTTGCGTGGATCGTATACGTTCGGATCTGCGTTCAATGTTTCACGAACCGCTTTCGTTCCTTCGATTTGATTTTCTGTGTTGACGTTGATTTTTGCTGTTCCTAATGAGATGGAACGTTGGATATCTTTCGTTGGAATCCCTGTTCCGCCGTGAAGAACGAGTGGAAGGTCAGACTGACTAGAGATGATCTCCATCTCTTCAAACCCTAAGTTCGGCTCGCCTTTGTAAGGGCCATGAACGGATCCAAGTGCAGGTGCTAAGCAATCAATGCCTGTGTTGTCGACAAGTTCTTTACACTCTGCAGGATCTGCGTAAATGACGCCTTCTGCGACAACATCGTCTTCTTGTCCACCGACAACGCCTAATTCCGCTTCTACAGAAACACCTTTTGCATGTGCATATTCCACAACTTTTTTTGTAATTTCAATGTTTTCTGCGAGTGGTTTGGATGAAGCGTCAATCATGACAGACGTGAATCCTGCGTCAATCGCTTCTTTACATTTTTCAAAACTTGATCCGTGGTCAAGGTGAATGGCTACCGGCACGGTAATTTTATAATCATGCATGAGTCCTTTTACCATGTTGACGACAGTTGTGAAACCGCCCATATAACGACCTGCACCTTCAGAGACACCAAGAATGACAGGTGAATTTTCTTCTTGCGCAGCTTGTAAAATCGCTTGCGTATATTCTAAATTATTTAAGTTAAATTGCCCGATTGCATATCCTTCTTGCTTACCTTTAATCATCATTTCTTTCATTGAAACAAGTGCCATGAAAAAATCCTCCTCTGGATTGTTGAGATGAATTGATTTATCACTATGTTATTTACCTCTTTTATCATAACAAAAACAGACAGTATTTACTACTGTCTGGCTGTCCGTCAAGCATATTCACATTTTCATGCTAACGAGTTGTTTTGTTAATTGTTTCGAGGACAGCATCGCGCACTTCATAAATGTTGAAGGGTTTCGTAAAGTACCTGATTGCTCCATGCTCCATTGCGTCTTTCGTTAAATCGATTTCACCATATGCCGTCATCATGATTACAGGAATCTCCGGCCAGTCTTTTTTTATACGTTTTAGCACTTCTACCCCATCGATGCCCGGCATTTTCATGTCCAGCAAAACACAATCCGGTTGTACTTCTGCTACCGATTGCATTGCTTCGGCACCATTCGCGGCCAACCTCGTTGCAAACCCTTCTTTTGTGAAGACTTCATTCAATAGAAGACGTATTCCGGTTTGGTCGTCTACAATTAGCAAGGTCTTCAATTGGCCCACCCCTTTTTATTAAAATAACTTATAAAGATTGAATTCAACATAAATTGATGATATCCTTCTTTTTTCTCTCGTTATTGTAAGATAACTTCCAAGATTTTAGTTTACACCGTCTAATTTGGTTTTATTTTCGATAAAAATTATAATGAATGACGAGGTGATTGAACAGATGAAAATATTGACGACACAAACCGGCGGACTTCTACAACGGGCTGGTTCAAATAATGAAGAAGCTATTGAAGAAACTGCACGTTTATTGGCGCAGGCTACAATTGGACAAGGTCGAGTCATTTTTGCAGGTTTTGATGAAATGCAAGGCGTCGCATTGAATGCCGCTCATGGCGCAGAGCCATTTAAAGGGGCAATTCCATATGAACAAGGAATGGACATTCAATCTGCAGATCGGATTTGGCTATTTGCGCGATCCGCTGCGGATGAACGTGCACTGCAATTGGCTAGAGAGCTCGCTGACCAATTCATTCCATTCGCTGTTGTTGCGGGTGAAAAGGCAGTTGAAGGGAATGAATTGGCGGAGTTGGCGTATACGTATATGGCTACTGGATTAGTGAAAGGAATTTTGCCGGCGGATGATGGATCAAGAATCGTCCAGCCCCATTTGCTCGTTGCTTTGTTTTTGTATGAAGCGGTGAAGATGGCGTATGATGAGATGATTTTTGAAGAGGATTGAGTAGGTTAATGCGGTGTTTGGAGGAGTTATGCGGTGTTCGCGTGATTTATGCGGAGTTTTGAGGAGTTATGCGGCATTCGCGTGATTTATGCGGAGTTTTGAGGAGTTATGCGGCGTTTCGAGAAGTTATGCCGCTTCCGGAAGATGTTTGCCGCGTTTCGAGAAGTTATGCCGTGTTCGGACGAAGTTTGCCGCGTTTTGAGAAGTTATGCGGCGAACGGAAGAGTTATGCCGCGTTTTGAGACGTTATGCCGTGTTCGGAAGTAGTTTGCCGCGTTTCGAGGAGTCATGCGGCGAACGGGTGACTTTTGCGGCATTGTGATCCGCGGGAGAGATTCTGTAAGGGAATGCGCTTGTCGCGCTGAATGCCTTTGACACATTAACGGTTTTGTTATCTTGCAATAATATGCTGAAGGAATGTCTTGTGTTCAGATGATGGATGTTCCTTTGGATTGAGTTATACTTATCTATCCTAGTTTTACTGCATTTTTGAAGATAAAAGACTTGATGAAAAAACAGGATTGATGTAAGAAAAAAACGGCACCGCCCTCACATTTGTTGGGCGGTGCCGTTTCTGTTTTACGCTTTTTGTGCTTCGAGTGATGCGCGAATGAATTCGCGGATTAGCGGTTGTGGGCGCGTTGGGCGTGACGAGAATTGTGGTTGGAATTGCGTGCCCATGAAGAATGGATGATCGTTCAATTCGATGATTTCCACAAGGTGTCCGTCTGGGCTTTCGCCTGCTACGACCATGCCTGCGCTCTCGAAACGCTCACGGAAAATGTTATTAAATTCAAAACGGTGGCGGTGGCGCTCGTACACAAGCTCATCGTTATAAGCTGCTTGTGCTTTCGTGCCTTCGATCAACTTACATGGGTGAGCACCTAGGCGCATATCGCCACTTGGTTGATCAACGCCGGCATGCGTTTCGAAATCATGATTGTTTTCAATGATTTGGTTTTCCGTTTCGCTGTCGAATTCAACAGAGTGCGCGTCTTGAATGCCAAGGACGTTACGTGCGAATTCCACAGCTGCTAGTTGCATACCAAGACCGATTCCGAAGAATGGAATGTTGTTTGTACGTGCATAACGCACTGCTTCCATTTTCCCTTCGATTCCGCGATCGCCAAATCCGCCTGGAACGAAGATTCCGTCTGCATCTTTTAAGGTTGCTTCAACATTTTCGCTCGTCACTTCTTCTGAATTAATCCAATCGAATTCGATATCCGTATCAAATTCGTACCCTGCATGGCGGAACGCTTCGACTGCAGAGATGTAAGCATCTTGCAATTCTACGTATTTCCCAACAAGCGCAATTTTTACTTTACGAGTTAAATGGCTTACACGGTTAACAAGTTCTTGGATTTCCGTTAAGTCTGCTTCTTTCGTTTCAAGTCCTAGGAAATCCACTACAATCTTGTCCATGTTTTGTGCATGCAAGCGAATCGGCACTTCGTATAATGTTTCTACGTCAAGCGCTTCAATGACTTCTTCCGGCTTGATGTTACAGAACAATGCAATTTTGTCTTTCATTTCTTGCGGAACTGGATATTCGCTTCGAACGACAATCATGTTCGGTTGAATGCCAAGGCTACGTAATTCTTTCACACTATGTTGTGTCGGTTTTGTTTTCATTTCCCCTGCAGCATGAAGGTATGGGATGAGCGTATTGTGGATGTACATGACATCATTTCTGCCAAGGTCTGTTTTCATTTGACGGATTGCTTCGAGGTACGGTAGGGATTCGATATCACCAACACTACCGCCGATTTCCGTAATGACGACATCTGCATTTGTTTCTTGGCCCGCACGTTTGATGAGGCTTTTGATTTCATTCGTAATGTGTGGGATAACTTGAACAGTTGCCCCTTTATAGTCGCCGCGGCGCTCTTTTCTTAACACGGAGGAATATACTTTCCCCATCGTGACGTTGGAGTATTTGTTACATTTAATGTCGATGAATCGCTCGTAGTGACCGATATCGAGGTCTGTTTCAGCACCGTCTTCCGTCACGAATACTTCACCGTGTTGGTAAGGACTCATCATACGTGGATCAAGGTTAATGTACGGGTCAAACTTTTGGTTCGTTACTTGGAGGCCTCTACTTTTTAATAGTCTGCCGAGTGATGCGGCATTGATGCCTTTCCCTAAAGATGAAACAACTCCGCCTGTTACAAAGATATATTTTGTCATGTGTAGCTCCTCCTTTTTGTTAGGGGTCGATCATGTAAATGAAAATCAAAAAAAGCGCTCCACTGTAGTCTATCTACAAGAGGAGCGCTTATACACGGATTCATGTGTCCTTTTTCAAGGAGCCCAAACAGTATCTTAAATCCTTGGACGCTCGAAGTCAAGTGGAAATGTTAAAGAATGTCTTCTTCCTCTTCTTCATCTTCCTCATCTTCGTCTTCATCATCTATATCCAGTTCATCGTCAGGTACGATTTCAAGCCCGTCTTCATCATCTTCGACAAGGTCTTCGTCGATTTCAAGGATGTCTTCTTCCTCGTCGTCTTCTTCATCCTCATCGTCATCAAGTTCGTCAAATTCTTCGTCGAACAACTCATCTTCATCAAGGAGTTCTTCTTCTTCTTCTTCTTCTTCCTCTTCGTCATCGTCATCGTAAGCCTTTTTCTTTTTCTTCTTACGAACTTTAACGACAGGAGCCGTTTCTTCCTCGATCTGGTCAACCGGGTACCATTCACGTAGTCCCCAACGGTTGTCATGAATCGCAAGGAATCTTCCATCGATATTCATATCTGTGTAAAATTGCAGAAGCTTGTCCTGTATTTGTTGTTCTGTCATGCCTGTCAGCTCGCGAATTTCAGCTAGTAATTGCTCGAGCGTCAAAGCTTCATGTCTGTCTGTTAATATGGCATAAGCGATGTCAATCATTGATTCTTCAAGGAGTTCTTCCTTCGTCAATTCATTAAGTTTCATCATACGCACATCCTTTCTCTGAACAAAAGCATACTTATCATTATATACAATGAAGTGCCTATTATGCTACCATCTTTTACTCTTCTTGACACGTTGAAATTCTTTGATGCTCAGATACCCGAGGTAAACGGATGCTAGCATGAAGGGAATTGCCCCTAAACCTGCGCCATACAGGAAAAACACGAGGGCGAGAAGCACTGCAATAATTAAAATATGGTGATACAGCTTCATCTCCCCACCCCTTTTTCGTCATTATGTCCATTATACGTTTGACCAACCATTAAAATCCACTCGCAACACGCTAGTTTGGCGTGATTTTTTTTCGGTACGTTGGAGTTCAGTTTACCTTTGACCTAACTACGTGCGTCAGTTGTTCAAGTACCCTCTCTAACTTCCTTGAAACGTGTACCAACCTTTTCATACAAAAACGAGCAGGCATGAGAAAAACGCTCTCTTTCTAGACCAAGAGCGTTTCTCTGATTTTACATATTTCTTCGGTATTGGCCGCCCACTTCGTAAAGCGCATGAGTTATTTGGCCGAGACTTGCCACTTTAACTGTTTCCATCAACTCTGCAAAAATGTTACCGCCCGTAACCGCCACTTCTTGCAATTTCCGAAGGGCTTCCGCCGAAGCGTCGCTATGTTTGGATTGGAACGCGCGTAAATTCGTAATTTGCGTTTCTTTCTCTTCTTGTGTCGCACGTGCAATTTCCATATTGTCAATGTCTTCTTCTGAAGGCGGGTTCGGGTTCAAGTACGTGTTCACACCGATAATCGGCAGTTCACCCGAATGCTTCTTCATTTCATAATGCATTGATTCCTCTTGGATTTTGCCCCGTTGGTATTGCGTTTCCATCGAACCTAATACGCCGCCACGGTCATTTAATTTATCGAATTCCTGCAGGACGGATTCTTCGACGAGGTCCGTCAATTCTTCGATGATAAATGAACCTTGAATCGGATTTTCATTTTTCGATAAGCCGTGTTCTTTCGTAATGATCATCTGAATCGCCATTGCACGGCGTACGGACTCTTCCGTCGGTGTCGTAATCGCTTCGTCATAGGCATTCGTATGGAGCGAATTACAGTTGTCTTGCAACGCCATGAGTGCTTGCAACGTCGTGCGGATGTCATTGAAGTCGATTTCTTGCGCGTGCAAGCTGCGTCCGGACGTTTGGACGTGGTACTTCAACTTTTGACTCCGCTCGTTCGCACCGTATTTCTCCCGCATTGCAACCGCCCATATGCGGCGAGCAACACGTCCGATGACCGTATATTCCGGATCAAGACCATTGGAGAAGAAGAAGGACAGATTCGGTGCAAAGTCATCGATGTTCATCCCACGGCTCAAATAATATTCAACATACGTGAAGCCGTTTGCAAGCGTGAACGCGAGCTGTGAAATCGGATTGGCACCTGCTTCTGCAATATGGTACCCCGAAATTGAAACCGAATAATAGTTCCGCACTTTTTTGTCGATGAAATATTGCTGGATATCGCCCATCATCCGAAGCGCAAATTCCGTTGAGAAGATGCACGTATTTTGTCCTTGGTCTTCTTTAAGAATATCCGCTTGCACGGTACCACGAACAACTTGTAACGTTGCATCACGCACTTCGGTAAATTCTTCAACTGTGAGGACACGACCGAGTTCTTCCTCTTTCAACTTCACTTGCTGGTCAACAGCTGTGTTCATGAACATCGCCAAAATGATCGGTGCCGGTCCATTGATCGTCATCGAAACCGATGTCGACGGTGCGCATAAGTCAAAGCCGTCGTATAGCTTTTTCATATCGTCAAGTGTACAAATGCTGACGCCTGATTCTCCAACTTTCCCGTAAATATCCGGGCGTTCATCCGGGTCTTCCCCGTACAACGTCACGGAGTCAAACGCAGTCGATAACCGTTTTGCATCATCATCTTTTGATAAATAATGGAACCGACGATTCGTCCGTTCAGGCGTACCTTCCCCCGCAAATTGACGCTTTGGATCTTCCCCTACCCGCTTGAACGGGAAAACACCCGCCGTGTAAGGGAACGAACCTGGCACGTTTTCTTTATACACCCAACGTAAGATTTCGCCGTAATCCTTGAAATTCGGCAATGACACTTTCGGGATTTTCAAACCGGATAAACTTGTCGTCGTTAACAGCGTCCGAATTTCTTTGTCACGGATTTTCGTGACAAATTCATCGCCCGCATACGACTCTTTCAACGTAGCCCAGTTATTCAGAATCCGCTTCGATTCGGCAGACAATTCATCTCGCACACCATCGGCAAGTGATTGAAGCGACGCAACCAGTGCGTCGTCCATCCCTTTTTCCTGAACCGCTTCCATTGCACCTTCCAGTTGGAATAAACGACGGGCAAGTTCCACTTGTCGCGTCGATTTCTTATGGTAATCGCGGATTGTACTCGCGATTTCACGTAAGTAATGTGTCCGGTCATTTGGAATGATGACGTTCTGTTTTTGTGTTTTTACGAAATCCGTATAGGACGTTTCCCAGTCTAGCCCACATTTTTCATTCAACTTGGCAACGAGCGCAGCGAATAAGGAGTTCGTTCCTTTATCGTTGAATTGGCTCGCAATTGTCCCGTAGACAGGCATTTTATCTAAGTCTTGATCGAACAATAGATGGCTGCGCTGGTATTGTTTTTGTACTTGGCTTCGGGCATCTTCAGAGCCTTTGCGCTCAAATTTATTAATGACGATCAAGTCTGCAAAGTCGATCATATCGATTTTCTCAAGCTGTGTCGGTGCACCGAACTCGCTCGTCATGACGTACATGGATACATCGGACACTTCCGTAATTTCTGCATCCCCTTGCCCGATCCCGCTCGTTTCAACGATAATCAAGTCAAACCCAGCCGTTTTCACAACGTCTAGTACGTCTTTGATCGCACCCGACAGTTCGGACCGTGATCCTCTTGTTGCAAGACTGCGCATGAACACACGCTCGTTAAAAATGGCGTTCATCCGGATCCGGTCACCAAGTAACGCTCCGCCCGTCTTTTGCTTCGTCGGATCAATGGATAGTATCGCGACTTTTTTGTCAGGCAGCTCCCGGAGGAAACGGCGGATTAATTCATCCGTAAGAGAACTTTTCCCTGCGCCACCCGTGCCGGTAATTCCGAGAACGGGTGTGTCTTTGGTCATCTTTCTTGCTTGCTCAATGAGCGCCTTCGCTTGTGGATCGTCTTCGTTATGCTTTTCTTCTGCATAGGTGATCAAGTTGGCAAGCACTTCCGGACATTCGGTGCTCACCTTCTCCAAGTTTGCCATTTCATCTTCCGCTTCTGTGAGGTAATCACATTCCTCTACCATGCGGTTGATCATCCCTTGAAGCCCTAGTTTACGTCCGTCTTCCGGTGAGAAAATCCAGGCGATTCCGTAATCATGCAGTTCTTTAATTTCCTTCGGTAAGATGACACCGCCACCACCGCCATAAATGCGAATGTGCGGAGCCCCTCTTTCTTGTAGCAAGTCGTACATGTATTTGAAGTATTCGACGTGTCCGCCTTGGTAGGAAGAAATCGCAATCCCTTGGACGTCTTCTTGGATCGCCGCATTGACGACTTCCTCAACGGAGCGGTTATGCCCTAAGTGAATCACTTCTGCGCCGGTCGATTGTAAAATACGGCGCATGATGTTAATGGACGCATCGTGTCCGTCGAACAAGCTGGATGCTGTGACGAATCGAACGTGATGCTTCGGTTTATAAATTTCAATTGTAGCCATTTATCACTCACCCCTTCTGTTTAAAGAACGACAACTTACGAACTTTTCACAATCCCATTCAATAACTGGTCCGTTTGAAGCGTGATGAACGCATCGATCGAGTACTGACTTTGAATCGCCCATCTTCTAAACGCCCACATTTGCCCTTGGATGACGACATGGTGCGCCGCGATGTCGACCGCCTCTTCCGTAATGCGCAGTTCCCCTGACTTCACGCATGCATGGATGAGCCGTTTAAAGAGCGACACCATTTCCATCTCTTTTTTCAGCACATATTGCAAGGCGTCTTTTGGCAATGACTTCGACTCTTGGTACATGACGACAAATTCGTCGGACATGTCGTCGATCAGATGGAAATACGTGTCGATCGCACTTCGTAATCCTTCGACATTGCCTTCTTGGTCCATCGACGTCGATAAGCGGCTTTGCACTTCATTGTAAATACTGTCACAAACAAGATAGAGAACATCCTCTTTCGTCCGGATATATTCATAGAGTGTGCCAATGCTGAATCCTGCCGCTTTCGCAATTTCTCTCGTCGTTGCACGGTGAAACCCTTTTTCCTTAAAGAGCTTCACCGCACCATCGATAATTTGTTCACGTCTTTTTTCAATTAAGTTCTCATCTTTGACGGATGATTGGACTTCGCGTTTGAACTGCATGTTGCACCCCCGATTATTTTGTTAGCATACGGGAGATGACGAGTCGTTGGATTTCTTGTGTGCCTTCATAGATTTGCGTAATTTTCGCATCGCGCATGAAACGTTCGACCGGATAATCTTTCGTGTAGCCGTAGCCGCCATACACTTGCACGGCCTCTGTCGTCACATTCATCGCCGTATCACCGGCCATCAATTTCGCCATTGCGGACGCTTTTCCATACGGTAAGTTGTTCGACTCGAGCCAAGCCGCTTGGTACGTCAACAGACGAGAAGCTTCCGTCGCTGTTGCCATGTCCGCAAGCTTAAAACCGACGCCTTGATTGGCCGCAATCGGTTTGCCGAATTGCACACGCTCTTTCGCATAGTCCGTCGCCGCGTCGAGTGCACCTTGCGCAATTCCAACAGCTTGTGCTGCGATGCCATTACGTCCACCATCCAACGTTTTCATTGCGATAATGAAACCTTCGCCTTCTGCCCCTAACAGATTTTCTTTCGGAACACGGCAATTGTCAAACATGATTTCCGTTGTCGGTGAAGAACGGATGCCGAGTTTCTTTTCTTTTTTACCGACCGAGAATCCTGGGAAATCCTTTTCGACGATGAACGCACTCGTTCCTTTATGCTTGGAATCCGGGTCTGTGACTGCGAACACGATGTAAATGTCTGCAATTCCGCCGTTTGTAATGAAAATCTTGGAACCGTTCAGTACATAGGCATCACCGTCGAGTTTTGCTGTTGTCCGCATACCACCCGCATCAGACCCTGAACCTGGTTCCGTCAAACCGTAAGCACCGATTTTCGTTCCTTCCGCCATTGGACGGAGGTATTTCTGCTTCTGTTCTTCCGTCCCATATTTAAATACCGGCCATCCGGCGAGGGACGTATGTGCGGATAACGTAACCCCCGTCGATGCGCAAACCCGTGACAATTCTTCGACTGCAATGACATACGCCAAATAATCGCTACCGATTCCGCCATACTCTTCCGGCCAAGGAATACCTGTCAACCCAAGCTCCGCCATCTTCTCGAAAATCTTCCTATCAAAACGTTCCTCTTCATCCCGTTCAGCCGCGGTAGGCGCGACTTCTTTTACCGCAAAATCGCGCACCATTTTACGAATCATTTCATGTTCTTCAGAAAGGTTAAAATTCATGTCATTTCCTCCTTGGGGTATGTAGACTTATTGCATCAACTGTTTGCTAATGACGATGCGTTGGATTTCACTTGTACCTTCGTAAATTTGTGTCACTTTCGCGTCTCGGAAATAGCGTTCTACCGGATAGTCTTCCGTATAGCCATATCCTCCGAATACTTGGACAGCTTCAATCGCGTTATCCATCGCCGCTTGGGACGCAAACAGTTTTGCCATTGAAGCTTCTTTGCCACACGGTTTCCCTTCTGCTCGAAGTTGTGCCGCCCGGTAAACAAGCAATTTGGCCGCCTCTGTCGCAGTTGCCATATCGGCTAATTTGAAGCCGACACCTTGGTTGACTGCAATCGGTTTACCAAATTGGACGCGCTCTTTTGCATACTCGGTCGCCGCTTCCAGTGCGGCTTCCGCAATGCCGAGTGATTGGGCTGCAATTCCGATGCGGCCGACGTCCAGATTCGCCATCGCAATTTTAAACCCTTCGCCTTCTTCACCGAGGCGGTTGTCCGCGGGCACTTTCATGTCTTCGAACGTCAACTGCACCGTTCGCGATCCGTGAAGACCCATCTTTTCCTCATCTTTTCCAATAATGAGTCCAGGTGTGTCTTTATCGACGATGAACGCTGTAATGCCGTATGTGCCTTGCGAAGGGTCGGTCGATGCGAAGACGATGTACACGTCTGCTTCCCCACCGTTTGTAATGAACATTTTGGAGCCGTTGAGGACATAATGATCGCCTTTGTTGACCGCTTTTGTTTTTAATGACCCTGCATCAGAACCTGAGGATGCTTCGGTCAGGCAGAAGGCGCCGATGTACTCGCCGGTCGCCATTTTCGGAAGGTATTTGGCTTTCTGCTCTTCATTCCCAAAATACATAATTGGATTCGTGCCGACGGAAGTGTGGACAGAAAGGATGACCCCCATAACTGCGCTCACTTTCGACAGCTCGTGAATGGCGATGATATACGACGTGAAATCCATGTCGGAGCCACCGTATTTTTCGGGGACGGTAATCCCCATTAACCCGAGTTCCCCCATCTTCTTTAAGATGTCACGTGGAAATTCTCCGGCTTCCATCCGTGGAATGAATGGCTCAATTTCCGCCTTGGCGAAATCCTTTACCATCGTGCGCATCATCTGTTGTTCTTCGGTGAACTGTAAATCCATATGATTAACCCCTTTGCTTGATGTGGTGACCTTCTAAACTGTAAATCCCTCCTGATTCCCCACTGAGGAAATTTCTAGCTAAAACTATGTGTAGCGTGAAGTGGCGTAGTTATCGATCATGTAGATGTTGTTATCGATTGGATAAACGTTTTTATCATTCGGATAGGCGAAGTTATCAATCGGATAAACAGAGTTATCGATCAGATAGCGAAAGTTATCGCCATTTCATGACCTTCTACCTACCATAAATCAATTGTATGTGTAAAAACCGCGTCCGGACTTTTTGCCAAGCCATCCTGCATTGACGTACTTCCGAAGCAACGGGCATGGGCGGTATTTCGAATCGCCAAATCCTTCGTGCAACGTTTCCATAATGTAGAGACACGTGTCGAGTCCGATGAAATCTGCAAGTTGCAACGGCCCCATCGGATGGTTCATGCCAAGTTTCATCACTTCGTCGATTGCTTCTTTCGTTGCGACGCCTTCGTACAAGGTGTATACCGCTTCATTGATCATCGGCATGAGTACGCGATTTGCGACGAATCCTGGATAGTCGTTCACTTCGACTGGTGTTTTTGAAAGTTTGTGCGTCATCGCTTCGACTGCCTCATACACTTCGTCTGATGTTGCAAGCCCTCGGATAATTTCAACGAGCTTCATGACCGGCACCGGATTCATGTAGTGCATGCCGATGACTTGTTCCGGACGTTTTGTGGCGGCTGCAATTTCCGTAATTGGCAAAGACGAGGTGTTCGTCGCAAGGATTGCATGCTTCGGCGCGATGCCGTCCAGTTTTGCAAAGAGTGATTTTTTCACGTCCATGTTTTCGACGGCCGCTTCAATGATAATGTCAACGTCCGCTGCGTCTGCTAAATCGAGTGACTTCGTAATTCTGTTGAGCACTGCTGTTTTGTCATCTTCCGTCATCCGTCCTTTGTCGACGTTGCGCGCAAGGTTTTTCGTAATGACGGCAAGCCCTTTTGCATAAGATTCCTCTTTAATGTCATTCAGTTTTACGTCAAATCCAGCTTGCGCACACACTTGCGCAATGCCGCCACCCATTTGCCCTGCACCAATGACCATTACTTTTTGTATATTCATGAGACCATTCCCTCCGTCTTCTTTTCTTTATTTCACTTCAATCATGACCGCGTCGCCTTGGCCACCACCTGAACAGATTGAAGCGATTCCGATTCCGCCGCCGCGACGTTTCAGTTCATAAGCAAGTGTCAAAATGATGCGTGCACCACTTGCACCAATCGGGTGACCAAGTGCAATTGCACCACCGTTGACGTTCACTTTCTCTGGATCCAGCCCTGCAATTTGCGAACTTGCGAGTGCAACTGCTGCGAACGCTTCGTTTATTTCAAACAGATCGATGTCTTCTAACGACTTCCCTGTCTTTTTCAGCAATTCCGTAATGACGAGTCCTGGCGTTTGCGGGAAGTTTTCCGGCTCGACTGCGACTTCGGCATGACCGATAATCGTTGCTAATGGTGTCTTTCCTTCTTTGGCGGCCCGCTCTTCATTCATTAGCACCAATGCACATGCCCCGTCATTGACCCCTGACGCATTGCCTGCTGTAATGGTGCCGTCTTTTCCGAATGCCGGCCGCAATTTTGCGAGTGATTCGAGCGATGTATCCCGTCGAGGGGCTTCGTCCGTTTCTATGATGAGCGCGTCCCCTTTCCGTTGGGGGATCTCGACTGTGATGATTTCGTCTTTGAATTTCCCTTCATCCATTGCAGCGAGTGCCCGTTCATGGCTGCGCAATGCCCATTCGTCTTGTTGTTCACGTGTTAATGAAAATTCGTCCGCTGTTGCGTTGCCGTACGTTCCCATATGGACACGGTCAGGTGAAAACGAACAAGAAAGGCCGTCATAGATCATGCCGTCCACTAATTGTGTATCGCCCATCTTCAATCCAAAGCGACCTTTCGGCAAATAGTACGGTGCATTCGACATGGATTCCATGCCCCCCGCAACGATCACTTCTTCGTCACCAAGCCGGATGAGCTGGTCAGCGAGTGTGACGGAACGCATGCCCGACGCACATACTTTGTTAACCGTTTCCGTTTTCACTGACCAAGGAAGCCCTGCTTTTGTCGCCGCTTGCCTGGACGGAATTTGCCCCTGTCCTGCTTGAAGAACCGTTCCGACAATGACTTCGTCCACTTCATTCGCATCCACACCTGCTCGTTGAAGCGCTTCTTTTATGGCAATGCCCCCAAGATCACTTGCCGATTTAGTCGATAAAACCCCTCCAAGTTTGCCAAACGGCGTACGTGCTCCGTCCACTATGACTGTTCGATTCATGCTAATTCCTCCCATTCTTCAAGATAACGTTTACATTTATGTGCTCACCAAGCGACTGAACGCTCGCTCGGCAACACATTGAAAGAAAAGGGAGTGCTCTGACTCCCTGGAAAGTGGAGACAAAGCCGGGTTAAGACTTTGTCTATGCTCTTATTGATGAAATTTGTCATGTATAGAAAATACTCGTTCACAAGAAACTCGTAATCTTGTAAACTCCTTAATTTTCTTAATTATATCGCTGTTCAGCGAATCACGCAATGAAAGGTGATTGTTTCTGTTATTTCGATGCTGCTTCTTCGGCCTCTTCCACTGGTGCTTGGCGCTCTTCACCGAAGATGGAACGTTCTAACAGTTCGGCGATATCATACGTGCCGACTTTCTCTTCCACTTCAATCGCTTTTGTACCGTCAGAAAGCATTGTTAAGCAGTACGGACAACCGGATGAAATGATGCCCGGGCTTACTTCCATCGCTTGTTCGGTACGTGCAACGTTGACGCGATGGCCTGTGTCTTCTTCCATCCACATGAGCCCGCCACCTGCTCCGCAACACATGCCGTCTTGGCGATTCCGTTTCATCTCGACAAGATTGACGCCTGGAATGGCTTTCAGAATTTCCCTTGGTGCATCGTAGACGTCATTGTATCGGCCCAAATAGCACGAATCGTGGAACGTGATCGTTTCATTAATTTCATGGACTGGTTTCAATTTCCCTTGCGATACAAGGTCAAACAACATTTCGGTATGATGCAGAACTTCCGCTTTGAAGCCGAAATCCGGGTATTCATTTTTGAAAATGTTGTACGCATGCGGGTCGATCGTGACAATCTTTGTAACCCCTGCTTTTTCAAATTCCGCAATATTCGCCGTCGCAAGTTCTTGGAAAAGGAATTCGTTCCCTAAACGACGTGGCGTGTCTCCGGAGTTCTTTTCTTTATTGCCAAGAATCGCGAACTTGATGCCCGCTTCATTCATAAGTCGTGCGAATGAAAGAGCGATTTTTTGTGATCGGTTATCGAACGCTCCCATGGAACCGACCCAGAATAGGTACTCGAACGCTTCGTCTGCTTTCTTCAATTCCTTCACTGTCGGAATGTGCAGTTCCGGACTAGCGTCACGCCAGTTTTCCTTCTCTTTTCGGTTCAGCCCCCACGGATTTCCTTGACGCTCGATGTTCGTCATTGCACGTTGCGCATCCGCATCCATTTTGCCTTCTGTCATAACGAGGTAGCGGCGTAGGTCGATGATTTTATCGACGTGTTCATTCATAACCGGGCACTGATCTTCACAGTTTCGGCACGTCGTACACGCCCAAATTTCCTCTTCGGTAATGACATCGCCGATAAGGGATGGATTGTAGATATCATCCATCGTCGCCCCTTCAAGTCCAGCGGCCAGTGCAATTTGGTTCCCTTTCGTGTTCTTGAAGGCAAACGTTGGTACCCATGGCTGTTTCTTCGTCACAAGAGCACCCGTATTCGTCAAGTTATCACGAAGTTTTGTAATTAAGTCCATCGGTGACAGCATTTTACCTGTCCCGGTTGCTGGACACATATTTGTGCAACGACCACACTCCACGCACGCATAGAAGTCAATCATTTGCTTTTGCGTGAAATCCGTAATTTTGCCGACACCGAGTGCTGGCATTTCATCTTCATCTTCGACTTCCTCTAATGCTTCAAAGTCGATCGGTGAAAGTTTCCCTCTGCGATCAAAGCGCATCATGTACGTATTGATCGGCCCAGCGATTAAGTGCGCATGTTTTGATTGCGGCACGTAGACGAGGAACGTTAGTAACGTAAGTAAATGCACCCACCATGCAATGAAGAAGACGACTGCCGCAGCGGTTGGCGACATGAAGCTGAAAACGCTTGCAATTGCAGACGCCATTGGCTCCGTCCAAGTCGTTTCATGCCCATGCCAGATCATGTTCATCCCATTCGATACAAGGGTTGACACCATGAGTAAACCGATGAAAATCAACACAAGCCCCGATTTCCATCCTCGTTTCAAGCGGACCAGTTTTTCGACGTATCGACGATGGAACGCCCATACGACGGCAACGAGAATCATGAAAACGACGATTTCCTGGAAGAATGTGAACGCACCATAGATTGGCCCTAATGGTAAATGCGACTCCGGCTTCAATCCTTTCCAGATGAGATCAATTGCCCCAAGTTGGACGAGCAAGAAGCCATAGAAGAACATAACGTGAATGATTCCACTTTTCTTATCCTTCAATAACTTTTTCTGCCCAAACACATTCACCCAAACTTCTTGTAAGCGGCGCGAAACATTGTTATCAAACTCTTCTTTTCTCCCCAATTTCACAAACTCTACACGCGTCCTAATTAAATACGTGAATAATGCCAATCCATACGCCACGACAGCTAAGAACAACACCCAGTTGGCGACTAATAATGCATTCATTGTCATTTCGCTCCTTCCCTAATTGCTACGATTATGAATAGTGTAGTAGATTTTAAATACTATGTCGATGTTCTACTTCCTAGTCTATGATATGAATGAGCATTCAGTCAACGGATTTTTTTATTTTGCTATACTTTTTGGACGGTTTTGCGATTTGCTGTTATATGCGGGGATTTGCTGTTATATGCGGCGATTTGCGGAGTTATGCGGCGTTTCGGAGAAGTATGAGTTGTTTGGGGCAAGTTTGCCGCGTTTGGCGGGATTATGCGGAGTTCCGGAGAGTTATGCTGCGATTCGCCGGATTCTAGGTAGTTTTCTTGAGACCGCGGGGAGTTTTTGTTGGTGGAGTTGTTGTCGCGCTGAATGCCTTTGACAAACTAACGGGTTTTATTTGCGGGGATGGATATGCGGCGATTGGTGGAGTTATGCGGCGTTTCGGAGAAGTATGAGTTGTTTTGAGCAAGTTTGCCGCGTTTGGCGGGATTATGCGGAGATTCAGAGAGTTATGCCGCGATTCGCCGGATTCTAGGTAGTTTTCTTGAGACCGCGGGGAGTTTTTGTTGGTGGAGTTGTTGTCGCGCTGAATGCTTTTGACAAACTAACGGGTTTTATTTGCGGGGATGGATATGCGGCGATTTGCGGAGTTATGCGGCGTTTCGGAGAAGTATGAGTTGTTTTGAGCAAGTTTGCCGCGTTTGGCGGGATTATGCGGAGTTCCAGAGAGTTATGCCGCGATTCGCCGGATTCTAGGTAGTTTTCTTGGGATCGCGAGGAGTTTTTGTTGGTGGAGCTGTTGTCGCGCTGCATGCTTTTGACAAACTAATGGGTTGCATTTGCGGGGATGGATATGCGGCGATTTGTGGAGTTATGCGGCGTTTTGGGCAAGTTTGCCGCGTTTCGGAGAAGTATGAGTTGTTTGGGACAAGTATGCCGCGTTTGGCGGTTTTATGCGGAGTTCCAGAGAGTTATGCCGCGATTCGCCGGATTCTAGGTAGTTTTCTTGGGATCGCGGGGAGTTTTTGTTGGTGGAGTTGCTGTCGCGCTGCATGCTTTTGACAAACAAAAGGTTTTATTTGCGGGCTGGATATGCGGCGATTGGTGGAGTTATGCGGAGTTTTAGGCAAGTTTGCGGCGTTTTGGGCAAGTTTGCCGCGTTTGGCGGGTTTATGCGGCGTTCCAGAGAGATTTGCCGCGATTCGCCGGATTCAAGGTAGTTTTCTTGGACCGCGGGGACTTTTTGTTGGTGGAGTTGCTGTCGCACTGAATGCTTCTGAAAAAGAAACGCGCACAATGTTGGGCGCGTTGTTAGCGTATGTGGAGTTTGTGGAGTGCGCCGTTGAAATGCTGTTGGGCTTGGTTGCGTTTTGTGCGCGGTACACCAACGATAACTGTTGTGGATGGGCCGGCGGAAGTATGGAGATCCAATGTGGATTGAAGTTCTATGGCTGGATCATTTGTTAGCTTCCTGAATTCCTTGAGAATGCCTGACGAGCCGACAGGCCACATTCGTTGGACGAATCCACGATGCATTGCTTCTTTGATGATGCGTAGCGAAGCGATTTCAGATTGGTTTTCGAGGACGGCCGCTCCGACAAGCGGTTTGCCGTAGGCGTACCATTCCAATTGTGAATCGTGATGATAATTGAATTTCTGTCTATCTAGGATTTCTTGATCTCTACATTGTTGATCTTTACATTCTTGATCTTTTAGGTCAATCGCATTCTCTGTTATTGTTCGCTGATGATTCTGTTCTGCAACCTCTTCGCTCACTTTTTCAGCTTCAGCTTTTCGTTTGCCGATAATGGTCACCGCCATGGCGGATTGTAGCAATTCCATATTCGTTTCCGTACTGCCGCTAATTGTCGGAACCGGACAATTTGCATCTGTGAACAGTTGTGTAACGCCATTGACGTAGGCTTTCCAGCTAGCAGGGCCACTGAAATTGTGGAGAAGCACAGCTAGCGGTTCTGCGTTGGCCGCCCATTGCTCCAGTAACGCGACACGTGTGGCGAAGTAGGCGGTCACTTCGTCGGGCACATTTACAACGTCTTCCGCTTTTTCGCCGATGCCGCCTGAATTGTCGGTCGTAACGATTAGACCATCGACTAGGTGAAGGGCGTTTCTCATTTCGACAACCTCAATCGGCCTTTTGCCACTTTCGCGAGGGCTGGCTGGACCGTAATGACGACGGCTGCATTCAGCACTGTCGCTAGCAAGATCGATGGCAACGCCGCTACAAAGAAGGCAGGAGACACGATGAAATAAAACGGAATGAGTGCTAGCACACCGTTCGCCACGATGAAGAACACCCATTTCCAAACGTGGCGCCCTGCTCTGTGCATGCGGGAAAATACATAAAGGATGATGAACATTTCAATCGCGATGACCACATGCAGAGGGCCTAGTGGGAAGCCCGCATACATGGCGGAGGCGATATGCCCGGTCATGGAGGCGAATCCGACGAACACGGGCGGCAAGAAAGATGCCGCCAGTAACGCAGGCACTGTGTCAAGCGCGAGTGAGCCGATGCCGGACGGGATTTTTATGTAGCCGCCGATGACGCAGAGGGCGGCGAATAGTGCGGTGAGTGTCAGTTTTCTAAGGTGCATGTCAGTCCTCTTTCTTTTTGTCCGTTCGGAAGACTTTGGCGCTACGGACATATTCGTTGTCTGGTACACCGAGGCGTGCATTGACGATACGTGCTGCGACGAAGAAGTAGTCGGAAAGACGGTTCAAATATTTTTGAACCGTGGCCGGGACATCTTCTTCCGCTTTCATAAGTGTGACTGTCAGGCGTTCCGCGCGACGTGTGATCGTTCGAGCGATATGCAACGTTGCGGAAGCCGGTGATCCGCCAGGTAAGATAAATTTTTCAAGTGGTGGCGCTTCTTCCATTAGGGCATCAATCCGCTTTTCAAGCACTTCAATCGGTTCGTCGGATAGTTTGTAGTGGCGCTCTTTCATGACGTTCGCCAAGTCACCGCCACCATCAAACAGTTCGTTTTGGATCGCTTCTAAGTCTTCAAGTAGGTCTGCAAATTTCTCGGCATCAAGTTCTGTCATCGCTTTCCCGACGAATGAATTCAGTTCGTCCATCGTGCCATACGCTTCGACGCGCAAACTGTCTTTATCGACGCGACCTCCGATTAAACTCGTTTTCCCTTTGTCACCTGTACGTGTGTAAATTTTCATATGCGTTCTCCCCTTTTCTTGATTGTTTGTGGTATGCCGTACCAAATTCTCGTTACTTCATCTGCACGGGCGAATAATTGCTGGTACAGCCGTCCGCACGTATCGCGCAATGCCCGTTGTTTCGCGTCCATCGGCACGATGCCTCGCCCGAAATCGGTGAGGATAAACAGCGTATTGCGTCCTTCAACAGCCGATAAAATGTGGTCAATCGCTTGTGCTTCTGGCAAATCCGTCTGTGCAAGCCACTGCTCAATCTTTTCAATTACAACAATGCCTGTTGGGTGCCAGTCCCCGAAACAATTCTCTGTATTCGAACAATTCACCCATTGGTGTGCTGTGTTGGCGAGCTGTTGCTGGACGTAGGTGCGTTTGCCGTTGTGGGCACCTCCGATAATGATGTGCATCGTCCGCCCTCCTTCATCGATGTTTCGTTTACCCACTCAAATTTCCACAGGGAGCCGTGCGGGATATGCCAAGACCAGAAATCGGCTGGTTCAGGTGAAAATCGATTGAGTGCAATACGGATTGGTCCGCCGTGGGTGACGACGAGAGAGTCGTTTGGCAAATCGTTTAACGCAGCCATCAACCGCTTTCCAACGTCCTCAAGCCCCTCTCCGCCTCTTGGTGCATGTTGAACCGGATTATCAAGCCAATTTCGGTAGTCCTTATCTTGTTCAAGGTCGGGGCATACGTTTTTCCTTCAAAATCGCCAAAATGACATTCACGAAAACGGCGATCTTCGTGGAAAATGGCATGCGGCAAGAAGAGGTTCGCGCTTTGTCGCGCTCTTCGCAAGTCGCTCCCGTAGACGATGTTCTGCTGCATACCTGACAGTCGAAATGTTTCTGGTTCAGCAATCGGTTCAATCGGTTCGTCTGTCCAACCGATATACTTTTTTGCTCGGTTTCCCGCTGTCGGCAAATGACGTATCAAATACAAAGTATGAGGACGAGCCATAACAACGCCTCCGTTCCTTCAATGAATGCACCGCATAAATCTCCCGTCACCCCACCGAATTGCTTGTAGGTCCAGTGTTGATAGATCACCATTGTACCAGCCAACACGACGGCGAATGCTACCGGGATGACAAGTGACTGAACCGCGATGCCAAGCGCTATGAGTGAAAGAAGTGCCATACTCCCTGACGTCGAAATGACCGTGCTTGTCGCTAATTTCTTCTTGAAGAAATGGGCAATTCCTTTTTCCTTTGCAAGGCGTGTCGTTGTAAAGTACACATTCATGCCGGCACGCGAGAGAAGCGGGATGGCTATGCTAACTGCCAGCAAATGTGGTGAGCGGAGCAGCAATTCGTGCACCAATGCCACTTTCCCGACGATGAGCAGAATGAGCGCCATTGTCCCGAACGCGCCGATACGCGGATCGTCCATAATTTCCATGCGCCGCCCCTTGTCGCGATACGAAAAAAACGCATCGCTCGCGTCCGCGAAACCGTCCATATGCAGGCCCCCTGTCAGCGCAATACCGACTAAAACAATTAGGAACGAGGCGAGCAGCGGACTGATGCCGATGCCTTCCGTGAGCAGTATGGCTGTGCCGTATAGGTTAAGCCCGATGACCGCGCCGATGAGCGGGAGTGCGCTGTACATGCGGGTGACGTCTTGCTTTTCCATCGGCAAGTTTTTCCGGATCGGAATGGCTGTGAAAAATTGTAGCGCCAGTAGAAATCCTGTCATTTCGGCCCACCTATGAGCGATTGGATGAACGGCCAATCGACGTGCGCTTTGACGTGCGCGGCCCATGCGTCATACACATCAATGCCAGCTGGGGCTTTTGCCGTTTCGCGATCGACGTCCTCCTCTTCGATGCCATGGTTCATCATATGCGGGAGCACCCCGACGACGCGAATGCCGGTGTGCTGTTCGAGGAACGTTACGCCCTCTCGGAATAGACCGACGTCTCCGTGGAATTTATTGATGAGAATGCCTTGAACGCGTGCGCGGTGTACCGGTTCCAATAAGGCAAGTGTTCCGACGATGGATGCAATGGCACCCCCACGATCGATGTCAGCGACGAGTAGCACGGGTACATCCGCTATGTCCGCGACGCGCATGTTGACGATTTCACGGTCATTCAAATTCACTTCCGCCGGACTGCCCGCCCCTTCGATAACAAGGACGTCAAACCGGTCAGCGAGCGTTTGTAGAGAGGACTTGATTGTTTTGATAGCTCGGTTGAAAAAACGCTCGCGATACGTCATACCATCGACCGTTTCAAAAAGTTCCCCGAGGAAACGGACTTCGGATTGCATGTTCCCGAGCGGCTTCAGCAAAATCGGGTTCATCTCAACAATCGGTTGCGTCCTCGCCGCCTCCGCCTGCAAAAATTGTGCGCGGCTCATCTCTTTGCCGTCTTTCGTTTTTTCGGAGAATCGCGACATGTTCTGCGATTTGAATGGGGCTACCCGCATGCCTTCATCGGCAAACAGCCTGCATAATGCGGTGCAGATCATCGTCTTACCGACATCTGAAGCCGTTCCCATTACCATAATGCCTTTCATCGGGTCGTCACCTGCCCTTCTTTTTTCCAGTAAAACGGCAAGCCATAGTCCATTTCAATCGCATCGTCTGCCATGTGGACGAGTTGCTGGTGTAGCAAGCCGATCCACTTGCTGTATTGTTGTGTTTCTGTAAACGGAGATGGGAGTTCGTCAAGCACTTCGTTTGAAACGATGGTGAAGTGTGCTGCTCGTTCTCTTATTTGCTGGACTGTCTCAAGTAGTTGTTTGGCTTTTTTCTCCATGCAACCTGGTACTTGGATACAAAACGTATTTGCTCGTTCTTCGTACATTTCGTTCGCAAGCCACGTTGTTAAACAGTCCCATAAGACAAAGTCGTTCGGTTGAATGAATGGAAGCACGTTTTCCAGGGAGACGGGCTGTTCAATTGTGGTCCATTGTTGGTCCGCTCGATCGTGTTGATGTTGCTCAATACGTGCTTGCATTTCCTTGTCAACAGCTCGTCCTGAAGCTATGTAGACGAGCCGTCCCCCTGCAACACACGCGCTTGCAACGAGCTGTCTCTCCGCAAACGCGCTTTTTCCACTCCGCACGCCACCGCTGATGAATGTCAACTGCCCATGCACTCAATCCCCTCCGTTTCTATGTATGGCGTATTTTTATATGTATTTGTAAATCCTAGCCTCGCTTACTAGTAGTGCATCTTTTATTCAGTAGTAAAACGCCGCATACTTCGTGAGATTGCGGCATAACTTTCGCAAACTCCGCATATCGGCATGAAACTCCTCATAACTCTGCATATTGCCGCATACTTGCCCAGAACTACGCATAAGTCTGCAAAACTCCGCATAACTAGACGAATCGCCGCATATCCCGTTTACAATTCCAAACCCTTAATGTGTCAAAGGCATTCTAGCGCGACGCATGCATTCCAATGTTGACTACTTCCCGCGAATCTAGTTTATTTCTATACCAATCAGATATTTGAAGAGCATCGTTTTCTGCTTGTAGGATAACCGCATAGTTTTGTAAAACGGCACATAGTTGCCCAGAACTCCGCATATCTCTGCAAAACGCGGCATACTTGCCCAGAACTCCGCATATATCTGCAAAACGCCGCATACTTGCCCAAAACTCCGCATAACTAGAGTAATCGCCGCATATCCCGCTCACAATTTCCAAACCCTTTATTGGTGAAAAGCATTTCTAGCGCGAAATGAGCGCAGGCAAACTCAACAATTACCCGCGACTCCCAGCAAACCAATCTGTTAGTTCGCGTTGCAACAAGGCCATATCCGTTGCACGTTTCATGCCTACTCTTAGCCAGCGGCCGTCCATGCCGTGGAAGTTTTCAGAGTGGCGGAGGACGATGCCGCGAGTGAGCAGGTCTTTATAGAGTTTGCGTGCATCTAGTCCTGCTGCCGGTTTGAATGAGAGAAAGTTGGCTTGTGCGTCAGTGACGGTGCAGTCGTGTTGCTTCAAGAATTTCTGTAATTGTTGACGTTGTTCAGTGGCATATTCAATAGCTCTTGTTCGATACCCTTCTTCGTGCAGGCATTGTGCGCCGATTGCAGCGGCGATGCCGTTGACGTTCCAATGAGGGGCGATTGCTTGTAACGCCTTAATCACATCCGGGTTTGCGATGGCGTACCCAAGGCGAATGCCCGGGATGGCGTACATTTTCGTCATGGAGCGGACGACGATGACGTGCGGGAAATCTTGCACGTTCGGGATGAATGATTTTTCTTCATCTACGAAGTCGATGAACGCTTCGTCTAGGATGACTTCGCAACCGGCTTCTCCTGCTTGCACGATGAGTGATAGGAGTTCTTCCCGGGACGGCAAGATGCCTGTCGGGTTGTTCGGTGTACACAAATACAATGCAGCTGCGTTCGGAAGTTTTTCTATGATAGTTGCTACGGGCAGTTTGAAACCGTCTTGTTCCGTAGCGAAAACACGTATTGGATCCACTCCTTTTGCCCGCAACGTCGCTTCGTATTCGGAGAATGTCGGATGGACGACGATTGCCCGTTTGCCGCGGTATCGTTCAGCCAAGAGCGATAAGAGCTCTGCTGCACCGTTTCCTGCGATGACAGCAGCAGGAGAAACGTGATGGTAAGCCGCTACTTCCGACAAGAACGGTTCGCCGGATGGATCAGGATAGGTAGGAATCGTCGACAACAGCGCCGGCCACATCTCGAGCACGTTTTTCGGCGGTCCTTCCGGATTGCAGTTTTCACTGAAATCAACGGTTCGCTCAGGTGGCTTAATGCCTAATCGCTTATACACATGGTGCGGGTTTGCGCCGTGTTCAGGTAATTGCATGTATGATCACTCCAATAGCTGTCAGTAACATCCAACATACAAACGATACAATGTGCATGTGGACGATGGTCGATTGGATATCGGGTGCAGTGAGCTTCCGGTGGCCAGGACCGATTTGAGGACGTTCAGATATAACGCCTCGATATGTACTTTTCCCGCCTAACGTGACACCGAGTTGCCAAGCGGTGGCTGCTTCTAAATAGCCGCTGTTCGGGCTAGGATGGCGTCTTGCATCTTGCCGCCAGCCGGCGAACCGTTGACGGAACGGGATGCCCCCTTCGTTCGGTGTCGTCAGTAAAATGAGCAACCCTGTAATTCTTGCGGGAATGAAATTTAGAACGTCATCGGCACGCGCTGAAAACTTGCCGAATTCATGGTAGCGGTCGTCTTTATACCCAACCATCGAATCGAGTGTGTTAACCGTTTTATACAACCAGATGCCCGGTGCACCAAACAGGAATGCCCAAAATAATGGTGCTGTCACCCCATCTGATGTGTTTTCTGAGACCGTTTCAATTGCTCCGCGGGCAATGTCGCTTTCTTGTAGCGTTGCAGTATCGCGGCCGACAATCCAACTCAGTTTCGTTCTTGCTTCTTGCATATCGCCAGCGATCAAAGGCTTGTACACTTCCGTCGCTGCATCCCGTAAACTTTTCTGGGCAAGACCAATGGCAATAAGGACGGCTTCAACGGCGATGCCTACTGCAATATGCGTTTGATAGGCGATCGTTACAATTGCCAGAACGATGCCCGTCACGATAACGATCATCATGAGCAGCAATCCCGCGCCTTTTAGTATGCGGGCACGTCCTTTGTTGAGGACCGCGGTCAATTTCGTAATTAACGTGCCAATCCAACGTATTGGATGTGGCCAGTTCGGGGGGTCCCCAATGAGGCGGTCAAGGAGGAACCCGATCGCGATTGCAACAAAATGGGTTTGAATCATGTGTGCCAACCTTTCGCTTGTTTGTACGCTTTGATGGCGCGGACGGTGCAATCGTAGACGCCGTGGCCAATCAGTTTGCCAAGGGGCGTAATCGGTCCTGCGTATGGCAACGATTCGCCTTCTTGTGTGGCGGCGACGAGTAGGCTGTCGGTCGATGTGCCAGTTGCTATTGTGCCGGTTAATGGGTCGGTGATCGCTTCGGTTTGGAGCGCTTTCGTTTTCGCTTCGGTCGCTGTAATCATCGCTTGGATGAAGGCTTCTTCGGATAAGTGGCCGTTGACGATGATCCATGTGTTGATGGTGCCGATGCGTTCCGGCCGATCCCGGTAAAGAGCTTGCGACACATCGACTGCGTTTCCGACGCCAGCAGTGACCATGATGAGGACGGTGCCGAAGTCTCCTTTATATTCACCAACTTCTGCGTGTTCGGTCGTGACCGCCGTCATCATGCCAACGGTTTCTGTCAGGTGGTAGCCACGTTGTTGAAGATATGCTTCGTTTTCAGCTTTGACATTGTCGATATTGTAGTCGGCGTCGACGTGACGGTTGACGAATGCGCGGTACCAGCCTGTGCCGGCGTTATGGACGGCGGATGAGACGGTTTTTAACGGCTTGTCGGTGCGCAGTCCGACGTGGTCCGCTGAAATGGTAATTTGTTCTTTCTTGACAATGAACGGTTTCGTATCCATTGTATCAGGCAACAACGTCATTTGCGGTTTCGGGAGCTCCGGGTGCGGCTGTGTCTTAATGCGCGCGTTATAGACGGAGCCGATGATCGTCTCTTGGATGACGTCTTGCGGATCACCGATTGCTGAGATAGCCCCTTTGTCCATGAGGAGTAAACGGTCGCAATATAATGATGCGAGGTTGACGTCGTGGAAAACGGAAATGACGGTCACTCCTTTTTCGACGGCGTGTTTTCGAATTGTATCGAGTAATTGCTGCTGGTGTGCGATGTCGAGATGGTTGGTCGGCTCATCCAGTAAGAGGATGGGTGCTTGCTGGGCGAGTGCTTGTGCGACGAAAACCCGTTGTTGCTCGCCGCCTGACAATAGCTCGATCGGCGTATGTTCATAGCGTGTTATGCCTGTGTACGCCATCGCTTCTTGGACGGCTGTTTCATCCGTTTCCGACCAGGTGGAAAAGAGACCGGACTGATGCGGGTACCGGCCAAGGGAGACGGTGTCTTTTACGGTATGGGAAAAGGCATGCGCATGGAGCTGTGGCAGGACGGCGACTTTCCGTGCAAATTCTTTTTGGGAATAAACCGCAGCGTCTTGCCCGTCGATATGGACGGTGCCTGTCAGTTTCGGCAAAATGCCTGAAATGATTTTGAGCAACGTCGACTTCCCGCTGCCGTTCGGCCCAAGAATACCGAGCACTTCCCCTTTTGCCACTTGGAACGTTACATCGCGAACAACCGGCTCTTTGCCATAGCCGCCCGATACGTTTTTCACTTGCAGCATGTCACATTGCCCCTTTCCTTCTCTGTCTGTAGAAAATATACGCAAACACCGGTGCACCGATAAATGCAGTAATGACGCCGACTGGTAGTTCTGTAGGAGAAATAATTGTGCGGGCGATCAAGTCACAGATGATGAGCAATGATGCACCGTTTAAGAATGATAATGTCAGTAAATGACGATGGTCAGACCCCCACATGAGTCTTGTCATATGCGGAACTACGAGGCCGACAAAGCCGATTGTACCGGATACTGCGACAGCGGAACCTGTTAAGATGGAGCCGCCGATAAGGATCATAAATTTTCGTTTTTTAACGTTTACGCCTAAATGATGGGCACGTTCTTCTCCGAATAGCATCGCATTTAATTCACGACGGTTCAACCAAAGAATGAAGGAGCCGATGACGACAAACGGCAGGATCATGAGAATGTAATTCCAACCGCGCATGGACACACTGCCTAGAAGCCAGCCGATAATTTGGCGGAGTTCTTCGCCGGTGAGGGCAATCATTAATGAAAGAACTGAGCCTAAGAAGGACCCGAAGATGATGCCTGTCAAAATGATTGTCTCCATTTTCATGGAACGGTCGACGAGACGTGCGAAGCCGATGACGAGAAACATTGTAATTGCTGCACCGGTCATGCTGAAAAACGGTAAGGTGTATGTGCCGACAATCGGAATGGACAAACCAAAAAAGAGTGTCATAACCGCACCAACAGAGGCGCCGGATGACACTCCGAGGGTGTATGGATCAGCAAGTGGGTTTTTTAATAAACCTTGGAATGCGGCTCCTGCAATGGCGAGCGAGGCGCCAACTAGTCCAGCTAAGATAACACGTGGCATTCGAATTTTATATAAAATGTTCGTTGCCGTCGTATCGGATGCATCCCAAAATGTGCTGATCGGAATATGTACCGTTCCGATTGAAACACCGAGCCAAACCGCCACGAGTAATGTGGCGGCGGACACGATGTAGGCAATGGTTGCTTTATTCACCAAAAGCCTCTGGATATACTGCTTTTGCTACTTCTTCTAGACCGAGTGCAAGACGTGGACCTGTACGGCTCGTCAAGTTTTCATCTACTTGAATGACTTGGTCTTCTTTTACGGCTGTAATGTCACCGAAGCCATCGCGGTTTTTCACGCTTTCGATAATGTCCGGCACATAGCTATACATGACGATAATAACGTCAGGGTTTTGGTTGACGATTTCTTCAGGGCTGATCATCACCCAACCTTCTTCAGTGACAACGTTTTCCGCACCGATCATGTCCAAGATTTCTTGCATGAACGTGTTTTTACCCGGTGCATAGATGGAAGGTGCATCGGATGTTTCGATGAATACACGCTTTTTGTTTTCAACTTTTTCTGTTTTCTCGATCACTTCAGCGACTTTCGCTTTCATGTCTTCGATAATTGTTGTCGCTTCTGCTGTTTTTCCAGTCGCTTGACCAATTTGTTCAATCGTTGTGTATGTTTCTTCAAAGTTCGTTGCGTTTTTCACGACAAACACTTGAACGCCCGCATCGCGGATTTGTTGTAAGCCTTCTTCACCAGTGCTCAGACCGGATTCGTGTGCGAAGACAACATCCGGTTGCATCGCTACGATTTTTTCGACGTTAAACTCCATGCCACCGATCTTTTCTTTTTCCAATGCTTCTTCAGGGTAATTATCATAATCGTTGACCCCAACGATTTCTTCGTTCAAACCAAGGGCAAAAAGGATTTCTGTGTTACTTGGCATCATGGACACAATTGTTTTTGGTGCTTCTTCAAACGTGATGTCATTGCCGACAGCATCTGTCAAGGTGACAGGGAATGCTGCTTTTTCAGACGCTTCTTGTCCGTCTGCTTGCCCGTTTTCAGTTACAGGCGTTTCTTCTTTTTTCGACTCGTCCGCTGTACCACATGCCGCAAGCATGAATGTCGCGAGCACGGCCATGAGTAGTAATTGCAAAAACTTCTTCATTGCTCGTTCCTCCTGTTTTGTCCAAACAAAAATCCCCCGTTTGGTGACGGAGGAATGTGCTCAGTAAAAATCCGGTACCACGTTTCTAACTTGCTTGTACCGATTTTCACCAAACCTATCCTCGTAGGGTACGGGTGATTCATGAAGGCAGGTCTCCTGGCTCGTGCGTAACGCTCGCTGCGCCTTCCCGGAACGATTCCAGTGGCACTTGCAGTTTGCTTGCACATACAGTGGCGGGACCGCGTCGGCATTGAACCGACTTCCCTTTTAACCCCGGCGTTGGAAGCGGGGCACCTTCATGTTTGGGTATGTAATTTTCAATTCTGATTCATTATACTATACATTTCGACAATGTCGAGAGTCCTATTTTTTTGGTGCCTGTCCCCGAAACAATTGTGAATTGTTTCGGGGACAGGCACCAACACGATTCAAAATATTCGCCCTTCCGTCTCGTGGACGGAAGGGCGAAATGGGGTTACATTTTTTCAGGTGCTGCGACGCCGATCAGTTTGAGGGCGTTGGCGATTGTTGTGCGTGTTGCCGTGATGAGTGCTAGGCGTGCTTCTGATAGATCACGGTTTTCCGGGTCGAGCACTTTTTCCGCATTGTAGAAGCTGTGGAATTCAGCTGCGAGTTCCTGGATATAGACTGTGATCCTGTGTGGTGAGCGTAGTCTTGCTGCGTCGCTCACAAGACGTGGGAAGTCCCCGATTTTTTTCAACAGTGACAGTTCTTTTTCCGTCTGTAAAAGCTCGACGTGATCTGTTGAAGCAGCAAGGTTTGCGTCGCCTGCTTGACGCAAGATCGATGAAATCCGTGCATGTGCGTATTGCGCGTAGTACACCGGGTTTTCGTTCGATTTGGAAATCGCAAGATCTAAATCGAAGTCCATTTGCGCATCGGATGAACGCATTGCGAAGAAATAACGAACGGCATCTAGGCCGACTTCTTCGACGAGTTCACGCAATGTGACCGCTTTGCCGGTACGCTTACTCATTTTAAATTTCTCGCCGTCTTTGTACAGTTGCACCATTTGTGTCACTTCTACTTCAAGCGTGTCGCGGTCGTAGCCTAATGCTTCGATCGCTGCTTTCATACGTGGAATGTAGCCATGGTGGTCAGCTCCCCAAATGTTGATCAGCTTATCGAATCCACGACGCAGCTTGTCTTCATGGTAGGCAATGTCCGGCGTTAAGTACGTGTAGGAGCCGTCGTTTTTAATAAGCACGCGGTCTTTGTCATCCCCGAAAGTTGTGGAGCGGAACCAAGTCGCCCCGTCTTCTTCATACACATGCCCGTTTGCACGCAATTTGTCGAGTGCAACTCCGATTTTCCCATCTGTATAAAGGGATGTCTCAGAGAACCAGTTGTCAAAAGGTACACGGAAGTCTTCAAGGTCCTTTTTCAACTTCCCTAATTCATAATCCAAGCCGTATTTGCGGAAAAAGTCTTGCCGTTCTTGTTCTCCAACATGGACATATTTGTCTCCGAATTCTTCCGCCAATTTCTTCCCAATGTCAATGATGTCTTGCCCGTGGTAGCCGTCTTCAGGCATGTCTTTGTCCATTCCAAGTGCTTGGAAGTAACGCGCTTCCACTGACATCGCCAAGTTGTTCACTTGGTTCCCTGCATCGTTAATGTAATATTCACGTGAGACGTCAAAGCCTGCAAAATCCAAAATGTTGCACAATGAATCCCCGATAGATGCTCCGCGTGCATGTCCTAGATGCAAGTCGCCCGTCGGATTTGCCGAAACGAATTCAACTTGGATTTTCTGTTGTTCACCGTAAGTCGAGCGGCCATAATCTTCTTTTTGGGCAAGCACCGTTTTCACGACATCTCCTAAATAATCGCTTTTCAGTCGGATGTTCATGAACCCTGGACCAGCAATCTCTACAGAATTGATGGACGTGGACGATGTATCGAGTTTTTCCAATATGGCTTCCGCGATTGCACGAGGAGGCTTTTTCGCAATTTTTGTGAGCTGCATTGCGATATTCGTCGCATAGTCACCGTTCTCTTTGTTTTTTGGTGTTTCGAGTAGGATGTCCGGGATGTCGGTTGCTTCCGCTAATTCTGCCGCGATGACGGCTTGGTGGAATGCTTCTTTAATTTCTTGTTGGATTTTTTCAACTGCGTTCATGCGTGTCCCTCCGTATATGTAATGAGTAGTTCATGTGTGCCGAGTCGTGCGCCGTCCGCATGCAATTCGTAGTGGGCGGTGAATCGACGATCTGTCACTTCCAGTTTTGTCGTTTTGACGAGTAGGTTAAACGCGACCTGTCCATTGCCGTATGTGCCAGGGCGAATGTCACCTGCTGTGAATGGCAAGCGCATTTGCACAGCGCCTTTGCGCATGATGAATGCGTCGTCTTTGTCCAATTTGACGATTGTTTTGACAGGTTCAGCGTGCCCGCCTTCTTCAAATTGCAAATACGTCTTACCCGCTTTTTTTATCAATATCCCCGCAGCTGTCAGTTCGTGCGGCTCTGCTACTTGTCCTTCATGCTGAATGGACGATTGGAGCCGGACGTCTACGGGCTGACCGTCCTTGATTGATTCCACAAGAACACTTCCTTACTCTATCGATTTCTACGTCCTGCTTTTGTCGAGCGTGCTCGTAAATACTATCCATTATAACTTTTTTCCGTTGTCGTTTCCATACATCTACTGATTGGAATGAAAAGTCGTGCTTTTTCATAGGAATGCCGTTTAATCTTCGCCTTGCTGTCGCATACTGACTGCATAAAGATTGGGGGATCGATTGCCAATGAAGAGAGCCGATTTTAAAAAGAAAAGGAAGATGCGCACAGCAACGCGGATGCTACTCCTATTGTCAGTCACAGCGTTGACCGCGTTTTTCACGGTGTTAATCAGTCTTCGTTTGTATGCGCAAATAACAGGCGCCCCTTCTTTGAGTGTGCCAAAGGCGAGTGTTTTCCTGGACAACAATGGTCGTCAGATTGGTGATAAGTTTTCAGCAGAGCGCAGGTATTGGGTCAGCTTGGACGACGTGTCGCCGTTTTTAATTGATGCGGTCATTGCAACGGAAGATCGTAATTTTTATGAACATAACGGTTTTGACTATAAAAGAATTGCCGGTGCAATATTAAAAGATATTAAGACGATGAGTAAGGCTGAAGGGGCCAGTTCCATTACCCAACAGTATGCCCGTAATTTGTTTTTGACACACGAAAAATCGTGGAGTCGAAAAATTAAAGAGGCATTGTATGCGTATCGAATGGAGATCTTTTACGAGAAAGATGTCATTTTAGAAGGCTACTTAAACACCGTTTACTTCGGACACGGGATGTATGGTGTCGAGGCGGCGAGCCGGTTTTATTTCGCGAAGGCTGCGAAGGATTTGACGCTTGAGGAAGCGGCCATCATTACGGCGATTGCTAAAGGACCTTCTGTCTATTCGCCCGTCGCCAATCCTGAAAAGTCGAGAGAGCGCCAATTGCTCGTTCTTTCATTAATGGAAAACCAGGGTTTCATCACAGAAGTGCAAGAATCACGTGCGAAAGAAACGGCGGTTGCGTTGAAAACGGAAGAATGGGCAGATATGAAACGAGCTGCGCCGTATTTTTTGGATGAAGTATGGCGGGAAGCAGAGAAAATATTAAGTAAAAAAGGGCGATATCCTGCTGAAGGTGGCTGGACAATCCGAACGACTTTGGATCCTCATCACCAACAGACGGCTGAAGAGTACATTGAAAAGTGGATGCCGGAAAACGAATTGCAGCTTGGATTCATTTCCATGGAACCTGAAACCGGTGCAATTACATCGCTCGTCGGCGGGACGAATTATGCGGAAAGTCCCTTTAACCGTGTAACGCAAGCGAAGCGCCAACCCGGATCGGCGATGAAACCGATTTTGTATGCAGCTGCGCTTGAAAGCGGCTATAACCCGTTGACGTTCATGTCGACAGAAAAGACGATCTTTACGTATGATGAAGGACGGTCGACGTATGAGCCGAAAAATGTGAACGGGAAATTTGCCGGACAACCGATTTCATTAGCTCAGGCACTTGCCATTTCGGATAATATATACGCGGTGAAAACGTTGGAAGATATCGGGTACAAAAAATTTAATAAGATGGCGAACCGTTTAGGGATCGACGTTGAATTTCAGGAATCCCCTGCTGTCGCTTTAGGGACGTCGGAAGTTTCTTTGTTGGAAATGACGAATGCCTATAACCGAATTTCATCAGCCGGATTGCTCGTAGAACCGACGACTATCATTTCCATCACAGACTCGGAAGGCAAGACGGTTTATGAACAACCGAAACTGACGACGAAGCGCGCGCTTACTGAACAAGATGCATTTGTCCTGACGCATTTATTGACAGGCATGTTCGACCCGGTGTTCAATGATTACTCGATTGCAACAGGACTGTCCATGCGTTCGAAGCAATCCAGGCCGTATGCAGCTAAATCTGGAACGACAATTTCTGATCAGTATTTAATCGGCTACTCCCCTTCCCTCACTGCAGGCATTTGGACGGGCTATGATGTCGGACAGCACTTGACGTCGCTTGAGGATAAAGCGGTATCGAAGAAAATCTGGATTGATTTCATGGAAACGGTGCATGCTGGTAAAGCGCCAGAGCCGTTCATTCCACCAAAAGGTGTGAGCAGCGCAATTGTCGATGTACAGACGGGTGGCATCGCTGTGAATGAATGTCCCAAACAACGGCTTATGTATTTGAAAGACAAGGATTTGCCGCAGCGGTTATGTACGGACAAGAACTTGCGGGAGCAATTGCACGGCGAGGAAGACGATGCCGATTTTGAACTGTTCCCTTTTTCGTTTTTTGAATGAAGGGCGATAGGACATGTTCGTGCACTGCCGGACGGGAATTCACGCAACATAGATTCATCTTCGCAGAATGGTAATACAGCAGGTACAAGTTCCAGTGCTTGCTTATTACCGTTCACAAGGCCAATCAAAAAAGCTTTGCACGCTGAATAATTCAGAAGTGCAAAGCTTTTTTACCGTTGCATGCGACCTATTTCATGCTCGTTCATTGCTTGGGTTTGTAATGAACAGCAGGCGAACAGGAGCGCACGTTTCGGTTGTCCTAGCTTACAATTGCAAGCTGTGAATTAAGTGTACTTCCTTTCCGGCTTACATTCAACCTCGGAAAGTGAAAGTGTGCACAAATGTCACATTTTGTTCATAATTCAGGTGAGTCCACACCTAAATCCACACGTAGTTTTGGTTCGCTATTGTCCCACATCTCTTGATTATGACTTGAAAGGAAATCAGCGAGAATCTTTTTGGACGTGTCATCCATGTGGTCAACGATGATTTGTCGTTTCATCGATTTGTCCATTCGATTGACGTGGTCCGCAAGAATTTTATAGCCGCGTCGTTTTTCACGGTTGACGATCATTTCGCACGCTGTCACTCCAGCATAATACGGTCCGTTGGCATTGAAATCGATGGTGACCCAGACGAGCCAATACGGTTTTCCGCCTTCAGAGTCTTCCCGATTGGTCGTAAATTTGATGCCGCGTTCCGTGTCACTCCGTGCGTGCATCGCCCCGATTTCAATACGCGCGACCCCTTCTTCGATATCAACGATGACCGGCGAGACGTTTTCCAATGACAAGGAACCGATACCGAAGCCTCCATGTCCATCAGTTGGATCATCTTTTATTATGGTGAATCCCATTTTCTGTTTTGGTTTCTGTTCATTCGACATTCCAATAACCCCTCCCACTCTGTTATTATATACACTATACATAAGTTTAAGCGAAAGGGGGAAATGGTATGCCATATGTAACTGTAAAAATGCTCGAAGGCCGCACCGAAGAGCAAAAACGGAACCTTTGTGAAAAAGTAACTCAAACTGTCGCGGAAACTACCGGCGCACCGATCGAGAACGTCGTCGTGTTCATCGAGGAAATGCCGAAAAACCATTATGCGGTAGCAGGACAGCGGTTGAGTGATAAGGAATGATTTGGGCGATGCGAGGAGGATGATCCTTGCATTGTTTTTTTGTGGGGTTATGCGGCGTTTGGAGGATTTCTGCGGCGTTTCGGAGAAGTTTGCCGCGTATGGAGATGTTATGCCGCGATTTGGTGAAGTATGCGGCGTTTGGAGAAGTTATGCCGCGATCAAGCTAAGTTTGCCGCTTTTGCTATTGTTCAATTAATGAGAACGCGGGTGGATATTTTTCAAAAGCGCTTCCTGCTCGCGCCTAATGCTTTTGACAAATTAACGGTTTTCTTAGAGGCGATTTGCCGCGTTTGGAGAAGTTATGCCGCGTTTCAGAGCAGTATGCGGCGTTTGGAGATATTATGCCGCGATCAAGCTAAGTTTGCCGCGTTTGCTATTGTTCAATTAATGAGACCGCGGGTGGATATTTTTCAAAAGTGCTTCCTGCTCGCGCCTAATGCTTTTGACAAATTAACGGTTTGCTTAGAAGCGATTTGCTGTGTTGGAGAAATTATGCCGCGTTTCGGAGCAGTATGCGGCGTTTGGAGAAATTATGCCGCGTTTCAGCGAAGTTTGTGGCGTTTGGAGAAGTTATGCCGCGATCCAGCGAAGTTTGCGGCTTTTGATATTGTTAAAATCCACGGGAACGCGGAAGGTGAATTTTTCATAATGATTCCTGATCGCGCCAAATGGCTTTTGACAAATTAACGGTTTGCTTAGAGGCGATTTGCTGTGTTTCGTAGCAGTATACGGCGTTTGGAGATGTTATGCCGCGATTGAGCGAAGTTTGCCGTGTTCTAGAGGCGTTTGCGGTGTTTCTGCCTCGTTATGCATTATTCGGAGGGAGTTTGCGGCATTGGCCTACAATGAATGCGGATTGCCGTAGCTAGTATGCGAGCCTATGACGCGATTGCAAAAAGAAAAGCCCTTCCCTGTGCTAGTAAAGGGAAAGGCTTTGTTCATGCACGGGTGCATGATTGTAGATCAGAGATGAAGGCGAAGGCGTCGGCCATTTCGGCTTCGGTGTAGTTGAGTTTGTTTTTGACGATGTGTACTTTTTCGATTTGCTCGGTTTGTGGGAGGTGATCGAAGTACAGGACGGTTGAGACGAGTTCGAGGAAGCGTGAGCTTTTGCCGTTGAGCTTTTCGATGCAGTCGTGCAGTTTTGCATGTGGGCTGTCGGCGGTCTCGAGGAATCGTTGGCCTTCGTCTGTGACATTGTAGCGATATTGAACGTAGGAGCCTTTGTCTGTGCAGTTTTCAGAGAGGAATCCCATTTCGCATAGTTCTTCGACGCGGAGGGTCAATTCCTCAGAATAAGGTCCGTACATATGTAGTTCGTATTTTTCGGCAAACGGGAAGTTCATCTTCTTGGCGATGTAAATCATTTTCTGCAACTTTTTGCGGCCGCTGACTTCGTTTGCTAGTGCGATAAATTGTACAATTTTGGCGTGTTCTTGCAGCAAGTATTCCCTCTCCTTCCTATTTTCGTAGCATTTCGAGAATCTGTTTATACAATGGCTGTTCCTCTTGTTTTGCTTCAAAGAGGTCTTCCGGGAAATAGATTTTATGGTCGGTCCGTCGTTTGCCGGAAATAGCATCGACGATCTCCGATGAACGGGATAGCTCGCGCAACTCACCGCTCGGCAATTGCAAGTAGATCGGCACTCTTTCATTCTCCTCGCCGGGACGATAGAAATCATACGGCAAATCCGACGAAGAATCGGTCACTAAATAGTATTCTGGTTCAATGCCCGCTTCTTTGAAAAGTTGCTCGAGCTCACCAATTTTGCGGTATTCCGTTGCAGGATCGAACTCCGCGTATTGAAAGAGTTTCCGATCGAGGAATCGATTGCATAGATCCGATAGAATCGCATCGTCCTCTTTTCGCCACCATTGAAAATAGGTCATGAGTACGTGTTCATCGAGCGCAATATAGTCTTCAAGCTCAATCGATCGGTCAAAAAATGATTGAAACGGCACCGGATCATATTTGAATGAATAGCCTGCCGCATGTAAATGTTTTGCGCGGTGCAAGATTTTCATTAAGATTACCTCCGCACTTCTTGACACCGGGTGGAAATAAACTTGCCAGTACATTTGGTATCGGCTCATAATATAATCTTCCACTGCGTGCATGCCGCTCGATTTAATGACGACTTGTTCTTCGTCTGGACGCATAACACGCAAAATCCGCTCCATATCGAAATGACCGTAAGAAACACCGGTGTAATACGCATCCCGTTGCAAATAATCCATACGATCTGCGTCAATCTGGCTTGAAATTAAACTGACGACGAGCTTATCCGGATAGATTTTGCCAATGACATCCGCCACTTTTTGCGGAAAATCAGGCGAAACATTTCGGAGGACCGCATTCACTTCCGTGTCCCCCGTTAAAATCGCTTGTGTAAAGTATTCGTGATCCAGTGTAAACACTTTTTCAAACGCATGCGAAAAAGGACCGTGCCCGAGATCATGCAACAAGGCGGCGCATAATGTTACTAACCGTTCTTCATCATTCCACTCCGCACGTCCACTGAAACCATCATCAATGATCCGTCTCACAATTTCATAGACGCCGAGCGAGTGTTGGAATCGAGTATGTTCAGCACCATGAAAAACGAGATACGTCGTCCCGAGCTGTTTGATTCTACGGAGACGCTGGAACTCCCTCGTTCCAATCACATCCCAAATTACTTTGTCGCGCACATGGATGTACCGGTGAACGGGATCCTTGAACACTTTCTCTTCAGCCAGTTTCTCATTCTTATAATCCATCGTGCCCCTCCGTCCATGCATTTTCTTAAGTATATCAAAAAGACTGCGGAACGGTAGATGAAAAAAGGACGGATTTCCTTGAAATAAAGTGATATTTTTTGGAAAGTGTTCCAGTTTGAATGAATAAAAGGTTCATTGTCTGTACACACTGACCGTAAGAAAGAGACTATTAACATGGCAGGAGGCAAGGAGATGGTGAAAGTTAGACAGGATGCATGGCTTGAGGAAAATGATATTTTATTAGCTGAGACGGTACTTCGGCATGTCCGTGAAGGCAGTACACAGCTTAGTGCGTTTGAAGAGGTCGGCGATGCGCTCAATCGGACCGCGGCCGCTTGTGGATTTAGATGGAACGCCGTCGTTCGCCGCGAATACGAAAAGGAATTGGCAGAGGCGAAAAAGGAACGGAAACAGGCAATGCGCGTTTTAGGGGCTGATTTCAAGCGTCGTACACAGCAACTATATAACCCTAGTCCAGGTGTGGAGCAGGATGAAAAAGCAGCTGTTCCGTTGTCCGCGTTATCACTTGATACGGTCATTGCGTATTTGATTCGTTTGCATCATTCGGGTGGCGGCGACTCTGAATCACTCAGATGGAAGCATACTGCTAAAATGGCAAATGATAAAGTCGAGAAGCTTGAGAAGGAGATTCAAAAACTCCGCCAAGAGAATGCGAATATCCGTAACGACTATGAACAGTTCGTGCAGATTATGAACCGTGCCCGTCGTCTCGTCACACTTGAAGAAGAAGACCGTACCGCGCCTGTATTCAAAATGGAGCGCAACGGAAATCTCGTATCAAAAGAACCGCCAGTCAACTGATCTGGCGGTTTTTTGTCGCTCATCGTGCGAGCATCTTTTGATTGCGCTCAACGACCCGTTTCAAATAAAACAAATACAATTCCATTTCATCAGACGTCAATCCACCCATTTGGACCTCTTTCTCCGATAAGACGTTCAACAACATTTGAATGCGAATGCAAACGTCACTGACCGTCAACGGCATGCCAAGCAACTCTGACAACGACGCCATCACTTCAGGTTGAATTGTTGGGTAGGTGAATTTCGTCTGCTCCCCTTGCAACCCTTTTTCGTATAAATCGCGAACGAGTGCTGCGCGTTCGGAACCACTGCCCTCCACGCACAAGTACACTTGAACCGCCACGCCCTGACGGAGTCGTCGTTGTGAAATCCCTGCAAACTTCCGCCCATTGATACTCAAGTCATATGTCCCCGGGCAATAGGATCCTACGATTTCATATGCTTCAATTTGGTCCGCAGCTTCCGGGAACAGCAAGCGAACAAATTCAAGCATCGCTTCATACCCTTCCGGAATATCAATCGATCCCTCTTGTTCAGAGAGGACGATTGAAACATTTAGCACACCTTCGTCAAGGACAACAGCTAATCCGCCTGAATTACGGACGATTGTTTGATAGCCCGCTGCATGTAAAATGGGCAAGGCCTCCTCAATATGCGGGAGACGATGATCTTGAATGCCTAAAACGACGGTGTTTCCGTGCACCCATGTTCGGACGGTTGGAACGGAGTCCTTCTGCCCGACGAGGTGGCAAAGCGTGTCATCCATTGCAAAGGATTCAAGGGCGGAACGGTCTACAGCGGTCATTGATTCATCAATAAAGCGCCATTTTGCTAATTGTAAATTGGACATTTCTTTCTCTCCTGAATGTATGTGCAACGATAGTATGCAGGCCATTCATTGCCATAGACACCTCGACAATGGACTGCACGCCTGATCGCTTTTCTTGTCTAGTTCTTTTCCGCTTTAAGCATACACTACAAACGAGTGAACGAACAACCTCGCCGTTCATGACGAATTGATGAATTAAACAGTTGATGAACATGTTTCTTAATGGGTTGTGCTACACTAAAGGAAGAAGTAAAACCATATATAAAGGAGTTTGATTTCACTTGAACGAAGCAGCGATTACACTCGATGGTTGGTATGTATTGCACGATTTACGGACGATGGATTGGGCGTCTTGGAAGTTAATTTCAAAAGAGGAGCGCCAAGCCGCTGTCGATGAATTTCTAGCTTTTTTAGAAAAGCTTCAACAAGCGGATGACAATAAAACAGGATCGCATGCATTTTATACAGTCGTTGGGCAAAAGGCGGATTTCATGCTCATGACGCTACGTCCGACGATGGATGAATTGCAAGAGCTTGAAACGGAATTCAATAAATTGACGATCGCGGACTACACGATTCCGGCGTACTCCTATGTGTCCGTTGTCGAACTGTCGAATTACCTTGCAGGCGAATCAGATGAAGACCCGTACCAAAATCCATATGTACGCGGCCGTCTGTACCCAGAGTTGCCACGCAACCAATATATTTGTTTCTACCCGATGGACAAGAAACGCGAAGGCAACGACAACTGGTACATGCTCGATATGGACAAGCGTAAGGAATTGATGCGCAGCCACGGCATGATCGGTCGCGGGTATGCTGGAAAAGTAAAACAAATCATTTCCGGTTCTGTTGGCTTCGATGATTTCGAATGGGGCGTCACATTGTTCTCGGATGATGTGTTGCAGTTTAAGAAATTAGTATACGAAATGCGTTTTGACGAAGTGAGTGCGCGTTACGGTGTGTTCGGTTCGTTCTTTGTCGGGACGTTGCTTGATGAGGAGAAACGCAAGTCGTTCTTTACGATTTAATGCGGTGTTAACGTATACGTGTTTGTAAACACGTTTGGGCTATTATAGCCAGAAAAGGTGAAAAGCAACAGGCGCTATCCCGTTCAATGGAGAATGGGATAGCGCCTTGTTTGCTTGCTATTTTATTTACTGCTTACGCTTAACAAACGCACTAACATAAAACACTACCAAACCACTAATCAAAATATAAAAAGATGAACTAAAAGCCGAGTGTTTTAAGTATGCATATAGAGAATGAATAGATAAAGCGACCACAAAGAAGATAAATCCTAATTCCACCGCTTTTGAAGTATTTTTCTTTTCTTCATCTGTCATTCTTCTAAAAAACATTCTTACACCCCTCAATCAATTGCTTGAACTTGAACAAGCTTATCGTCAGCTCCATCATAAACATTCCTGATTTTCTTCCAAACGTTTACGACTCCCATCATGATTCCTTTACCGAGTGCTCGAAAGTATCGTTTCGATGTCCAATCAGCTTGTAATAGACCAAGTAGAGTGATGGAATCATGACGAGTGTGAACAGACTGGAGAAGGCTAGACCAGCAATGATCGTGATGGCTAGTGCTTCAAACAGCGGATCACCCGTTGCCGCGACTGGAATGAGTGCAACAATCGACGTCAAGGATGTTAAGACGATCGGTTTGATACGTGCATAACCAGACTCGACGACTGCTTCCACGACATTCATATTGCCTTGCAAACGCCTCGCTTCCACGAAGTCGATGAGTACAACCGCGTTTCGTACGACGATACCGGTCAGCGACACAATACCCATGACGCCAAGGAAACTGAGTGGTGTTTGCGTGATGAACAATCCGAGGATTGCACCAGAAATCCCTAAGTACACCGCAAACAGCACAAGGAACGGCAATGTAAATGATTTAAATTGGAACGCAATGACGAGATAGACAAGCAAGATAACGACTAAGAATAAAATTCCGATTTCAGCAAAGAATGCTTGCTGGTCCGAATTCTCTCCACCTGTGGAAATTGTGTATCCTTCAGGTACATCTTGTTTTGCATCTTCTGCCGCCTCTAACATGGCATCCTTGAATCCATCTGCATCGCCGAATGCTTTCAATGTAATCGACCGCTCACCATTTTCGTGTGGTATTTGTGCTAGCAATGACGTTTCTTCAGTTGAAACCAATTCATCCAATGGGACAAATTGCGGTGGGCCCCCAGCTGCTGTCATCGAAGGTAGTTCAAACTGTGATAAGTCAATTGGCGCTCCACTTTCCACGCCTTGTTGTTTTAACACGACTTGATAAGGAATGTTGTCTTCATATAGTTTAAACAAAGGAACACCTTGCGTAAGTAATTGCAATTGGTTCGTCACCGTGCTTAACGCAATTCCATTGTCTTGAAGCGCTTGGCGATTTGGTACAAATTCATTTGCAGGAACGGCTGCCCCTAAATTATCTGTAACAATCGTTGCCCCGTTTGCCAATAAACGCTCTTTCAGCTCATCCCGTAACGACGCGAGCTCAGTAATGTCATCACCTGTCACAGTAACCGTTACCGGTGCACCGACTGGCGGTCCTTGAACGATTGTATCGAGGAAAATCTCTGCTTCTCCAAATCGCTCCCGCAGCTTAGGCTCCCATTTATCAATAAAGGCAGATGCACTTGTCTGTTCACGGTCAACACGGAATACTACCTGCCCAGTATTCGCCCCTACATTGTCCATAGATGCCGCAAACAAGCTCGGCAAACCGGTCCCTGTGAAAATGGCCGTTTCTTTTACATCTTTATCTTCTTGCTCAACTGTCGACACAATTTCTTTCAACACTTCATCAGTTTCCTCAATGGAAGTGCCTGCCGCCAGCCTAACATTCATCGTCACTTCTTCTTTATCCGCTGCCGGGAAAAATTCAAATGGCGTCAAAAATGCGAGGAACAACAACCCGGTCGCAATCCCTAATCCACCAAAGCCGACGAGTAACGGACGTTTCAATACAGACCGCAACACTTTTTCGGAATAAAAGACGGCAAGCTTCTCCAAAGGCTTCCCAAGGAACCCAGGAGTATCCGAGATTTTTTTATTGCGTCGCTTCGTTTTTACGTATTGCAACATCGGCACGAGTGTCACAGACAACACCGTCGATGCAATAATTGTTGTGATCAAAATGCTTGGCAATGCTTTGATGAATGCGCCATTTCCACCTGACAGCAATAATAACGGTGAAAACGTCACAACAATCGCAAGGCTCGATGAAATGATTGACGTGTACACTTCCTTAACGCCATTTACAGTACCAAGAAGTGGTGCATCCCCTAACTTATAACGACGCTGAATGTTGTCATTGACGACAATGCTGTCATCTACAAGTATACCGATGGCAATAATCAGACCGATGACGGAGATTTGATTCAAATCCACGCCCATATAAGGGATTGGAATCAGGCCAATTAACACAGAAGCAAGCACGGTGAGCGCTACCGCAAATGATCCGTAAATCGTCAACCCAGCAGTCGTTACAACTAAAACCGCCAACACTGCAATGAGTAGTGAAATGTACAAGCTGTCAAAGATCGTGTTGACGTTTTCAGCTTGTGATTCATAGTGTACCGCGGTGATCCCGTTCGGTAGGTCTTCAATGAAACGGTCCATTTTTTGCGCAACCTTTTTATCCATAGAAGGAATGTCTTTCCCCGGTTGCAAGAAAATCGTATACGAGATTGCAGGTTTACCTTCAAAAGTAATGAAGTCTTCCGCTTCCTTCGCCACTTCCTGGATGTCCGCAACTTCATCTAACGGAACCGCTGTTGCACCAACTTGGAGTTGTTTCAATTTCTCGATGCCTGTCGCCTGTTGGACTGTTAGCATGAGGTTTTCATTGCCATCATCATGCGTGCCAAGCGCAAGCGGCTGGTTCGCTTGTTGCAATGCACTCAGAACGTCACCTGGCTGCAAACGGTTTTGCACAAGTTTTTCGGTATTAATTAAAATCTCGATTTGCTTATCTGTAAACCCTTTGACCGTAGTACCTGCTACACCTTCAATGGATCGTATTTCATCAGAAAGTTTCACGAGCGATTGCTCTAAGTTAGCGAGTGCGACCTCATCTCCCGTGAACATATAGGAGGACAGCGGAAACGCCAAGTCCAGCTTTTTCACATCAGGGGTCTGTGCATTTTCCGGCAACTCCCCTGCTGAACGCTGAACTTCCTGCTGGATTTTGCTAATTGTCTGATCTGAATCAATTCCGTCTTTCAACGATAACGTAATGATTGAGGCGGAGTTTGCCGATACGGACTTCATCGCGTCGATGCCATCAAGCTTTTTCATCGCACGCTCCAACGGGTTCGTAACAGACGACTCGACTTCTTCAGGTTCAGCACCCGGTAGAATCGTAGACACCATGACGACATCTACAGGCGTTTCAGGAATTTCCCGTTTGGGCAACGTCAAAAATGTGTAGACGCCAACGAGCATTAATATGAAAATCAAAAAAATGAATAGTTTACTTCTCTTCAATATGAAGGCCAATGTCCTCATTCCTTTCCGTTCAACTGGCAATAAACCCCTTATGATGGATTTATTCTAATCATGTCATAGTATTCACGTATTCTCAATTCTGGAAACTTGCTTGCTACCAACTATTTTGTGTCTGAAGGTTATGCGAGCATCGATGAGCTTTATTGAAATGTGAGTGGTGATATTTGGGGGTGACAGGCTTTTAGAAGTTCTCTATTTGACCACGGGCGTTGATTTTCGAGAGTGACGGGCATTTAGAAGCGTTCTATTTGACCGCAAGCGTTGATATTCGGGGGTGACGGGCATTTAGAAGCCCTCTATTTGACCGCAAGTGACGATTTTCGGCGGTGACGGGCATTTAGAAGCGTTCTATTTGACCGCAAGCGTTGATATATGGGGGTGACGGGCATTTAGAAGCCCTCTATTTGACCGCAAGTGACGATATTCGGGGGTAACGGGCATTTAGAAGCGTTCTATTTGACCGCAAGCGTTGATTTTCGGGGGTAACGGGCATTTAGAAGCCCTCTATTTGACCGCAAGTGACCATTTTCGGCGGTGACGGGCATTTAGAAGCGTTCTATTTGACCGCAAGCGTTGATATATGGGGGTGACGGGCATTTAGAAGTTCTCTATTTGACCGCAAGTGACGATATTCGGAGATGCCGGGTATTTAGATAGCCTCTATTTGACCACGAGCCACAAAATTCAGGGGCAACGGGCATTTAGGAGTCACCTAATTAACCGAGAACGATAATAGCAGGACTCGCGGGTAATTAAGTAATTTATTATACTGCGAGTCCTGAACTTATAAGTGTATTCTATTTGGCATAACTTTTCTTTGCAGGCACTTATTTCTCAGCAAGCCAGTTCAAGATATCCGCTTTTAGATCGTTGCCGTTCCAAAAGGTCAATGCCTGTTCTTCGCCAAGCTTCTCAATGAGATGTTCCATATAATCAGTGCCAAGTAAGTACCCAATTCGGTTATACCCAAAATAAGTACCACCGGATAATCGGAACCACTCCCGTTCCTTCGCCATATCCCATTCCCCTGTTGCATCTTCTAAAAAGCGACGTTTTACTTCTGCTTTATTACGCTCATAGCACTCCACCCATGGTGCGCCTTCGTCATCGTACGTAAAATAGACCGGTTGTAGAAGGCCAGGAACCATTTTCTTTGATAAATAGGTCGCGGCTCCTTCTGTAAAAAGCGTCGTCAATCCATGCATCCAATCAATGGTCGACCAGTCAATCCCTTGACGTGTAGCCAGTGCGAAATGTGTGACATGACCGATTTCATGCGCCGTAATGACATGCAAATGTTCAGGTTTTGCCGATAACTTTTCTGCAGCAAAAAAGATCTTGCGGCGATTGTCTCTCGTGACGAATGCGTTAGAACCGAATGTACCAACCATTAGTACATGCGCTAAATCTAGGTCCAATTGATAAGTTTGTGCGAAAGCCTCTTCAATGTCTTCAATAATTGCTGGCAAGGTTTGTGAAATCGTACGAATATCCTCAATTTTACTGTCGTACTTATCAATCGCCAGTTGGATGCGCGCTTCGGTCTTTGGACAATGCATCGGAAAATAGTCTTTGAAAATTATTTCGTGTTCGTTGAAATATTGCTCAAGTTTATCGCGCGTAAGTGGCTTTTTCTCCTCGTAGAAAGATAGGAAACTTGGAATTCGGTTATCAATTTGCATGCGTGCTCTCCCCCTTTTCCTTAGTATAGATAAGTTTCTGTCATTTTCATAGAATGCAGAGCATATCGTTGAATTGAGGGGGTTATGCCGTGGCAGTCATTAAGGCCACTGACAAGGATGTTGATCTGTTAGCTCGATTAATGCGATCGGAAGCTGAGGGCGAAGGGCAGTTAGGAATGCTCTTGGTCGGTAACGTTGGGGTCAATCGGGTTCTGGGGGATTGTTTGGATTTCACGAAAATCCGAAACATACAAGACATGGTCTATCAACGTCCGGGAGGCTTTGAAGCGACGACAAAAAGCTATTTTTATCAACGGGCTCGTGAGGTGGATAAAAAGTTGGCAAGACGGGCAATTGCAGGGGAGAAATTCCACCCAGCAACCCGCTCACTTTGGTTTTTCGAACCATCTGGAGCTTGTCCTCCACAGTGGTACAATCAACCAAACACAGGCAGATACAAAGCACATTGCTTCTTTGCCCCTACCGTCGAAGATTGCCCACGCGTATAACCGTCAGTACCTGTGCGAATCGACAAGCATGCAGCAGCTCTCTTATATTCCACCCTTTTTAAGACGTGAAAATGAAGGGAAGTTGCGCGCTTCAGTCGTCTCCGCAACAACGACAGCCAGAGTACGAAAAATTGCCTCCATGGGAAAATTCAAACGCAATTACACCAAGGTGTAATTGACCACATGAAAGGATGAGTAAATCGTGCAATACTATTGGTATCCAGGATTTCAACCACAACAGCCAGGGACGACACCACCACAAGTAACCATTCCAAGCGGAGGACGACCGCCAGCTACGCCGTTTCGGGAAGAATCGTATATTGAGAACATTTTACGTCTGAACCGAGGAAAAATCGGTACATTCAACTTCTCTTTCGAAAATGCATTAGCTGCTGGAAAAAATACGCTCGCGATTCGAGGCATGGTCGAAGCTGCCGGTCGTGATCACGTCATTTTAAGTGAAAGTGGCACTGGGGATCGTTTTTTAATGCCTATGATTTACTTCGACTACGCAGAGTTCGACGAAGAGCTCAATTATTTTAATCAACAGCCCTAATACGTTATCCCCCATTGTTCTTTGAATAGTGGGGGTTTTTCTTTTTAATGGATGATCTTGGTATGTACCTATTTTGTAACGAGAAAACATATTGTTCTTATCTAACCTTTTTACGCGTGCACTTTAAACGAGGAGGAACATGAATGGACAAGTTTTTAAAATTTATCATTGCAGTATCGTTACTAACAATAGCAGTAAATAGTATGTTAATCAGTAGCTATTTAAAGAATATTGTTGAGTTAATAGGCGGTATTAGTATTCCTTAATCCCCTTAAAACAGCAATAACCTAATGGTTATAAAAAGTGATTCTGCTCACATGAAAACAGACACGTTACTAGAAACAACTTTTCCAGTAACCTGTCTGTTTTTGGCCTTAGTATCCCTATAATTTTTTAGAAAGTGTTTGTTTAAAACGTTCAAGATCATCCACACGAATTGCAGCTGTATTAAATTCCTTTTCCGCTCCTAAAAACAATGTTGCCTTCAATGGACGGTTAAAGTGGATAATACATTGCGGCTTTACATCTTCAAAATCTCTCGCAATGAATTCGATAAGATTTTTCTCTTTTAACGGGTAAGCCTCTGCATCCGTGCCCCAATCTACTTTCTTAATTGCTTCGTAAGGGATTTCCATTCGCTTGCTTAACCCTAACGATAGTTGAAGATGATCTTCATTCATTTTCAATGGATTAAGGCGTATTGCTTGGATATCCGCAATAAAATAGATGACCGAGTACACATTCAATACGAGTAAAACAACTGAAAGGATGAAGGATTTTTCGTGTAACCACCAATGGATTCCTATCGTTTCAATGACGATCGCATGAATGAGCATAATGTTTAACGCAAGCATGCTAGTTTTCCGGTGTAACGTGAACAAGTTCTGTCCAACTGGAGGTTGGCGCTTCCAAGATGCAACCGCATAGTAAAACATTAGTACTTCAGCGGCTATAATAGAAATAAGCGGATGCGCCGAAACTCTTTCCTTGACCAGTCTAGGAAATGCAAACAAACTACTCGAATTACTTTGCTTGAGATCTTTAATAATTGCAGGTAAATGTTTTGCTAGAAGGAAAAGAAGACCGATTTCAGCTAAAATAATCAAACCCTCAAAACCAATTGCAACATAAGGAAGCACTTTAAATGGAGCAAAATGTTCAGTAGGAATGATAAACCGAGCAGCGATTAGCCCCATCACCATAAATGTTAAGAAACGCTTTATCGTAAAGCCCTTTTTTCGCGTCAACGCTAAAATCAAAAGTGGTGCAACGATTGTAAAATCGAGCAGCGATCCAATGACAACTCCACGAGAATCAGCCGGAATTGGGATGGCAGGCAGTCGATAAGCTAAGAAATTACTAACAAGTACGAGAAGAAGTAATACAAGTAAAATGGCTTGTTTGGAGCGTGAACCGGTCAACACCATACAATCTCCCCCTTTTTATATAGTTTATCAAAAGAATAATCGGTGAACGAATAATTTTTCGACAATTGAGTGTACAGTGCATTGTTTTTGCAACCACTAGCCGTTACTTGTTGTTGGAGCTCTCTATTCGGACGTAGAGGACACGTTTCAAGCGTGGGTAACGCTTTTTGGAGCGGGACAGTCTCCTTTTTGAAAAGCGACGAACCGCTTTGGACTCTGCACGACTCGCTTTGGGTGCGGGACAAACCACTTTTGACCGAGGCGTATTCGTTTAAAGTTACCTCGCGCGAAGGGACACCATTCACGCGTAACCACGCCCATTTCTAGAACTCACGATGACGCGATTCCACAAAAAAGAGTTGAAGAATTTAGGCTCTTCAACTCGATCAAACGCTTATTATTTTCCAAATTTAACCGCTGCGATGATTAACATAATCCAGCCAGCAATGAATGCGACGCCGCCGATCGGGGTGATGGCGCCTAAAATTCCGATGCCTGACAGACTAAGGACGTAGAGGCTGCCGGAGAAAATGATCGTACCCGCGAGCAGTAAGTAGCCTGCCCAGCTCAGTTGTGTCGACGGTCCTAGGAGCGCGGAGCTCATGAGGATGCCGACTGCTAGGAGACCGATGGCGTGAAACATTTGGTATTGAACGGCCGTTTCCCAGATGTCGAGGTAATGCGCGGATAGGCGTTCTTTCAGTGCATGTGCGCCAAATGCGCCGAGGGCAACGGCGATGGCCGCGTTAACGGCACCAGCGATAATAAAAAATGGCATATGGTTTCCTTCTTTCTGAATGTGAATAAATGTTTCTATTTCTATGATAGCTCATTTCAACAAGTATTCCCGTTTCATGCTAGGCAAGTTTTCAACAATTAGAAATCGAAAATCGAACCGCCATTTGCGTCTTCTTCAACAAGCGGTTTGCTTTCCAGTGAATGAATTTGTGGTTGTTGGGCAAGCGGTACGGCCTGTTGGACAACTGGTTGCGTTGCTATCGTTTCTTCACCTAGTACGACTTCGCAAAGCGAGCGGATCGCTGCCAAAGCTTCTCGAATTGCTTGTTCATCATTCGTCGTTCGTGCCTGATGAAGTTGGCGTTCCATTTCTGCAAGTATTCGTTTCGTCGCAATCAACGTCGGATGCCCCCTTTTTTCGGTTCATATTTCATACATTCCATGCCGGAAGATCGTCGGACAACGATGGACGGTAGTTCGCGCGTTTTAAATCCATATGCCTTACAACCACGGGGGTGTTTGGGGTCCCATGTGACATAAAAATATTGACAGGTAAAGCAATTTACAGCCATGTCATCAACCTCTTTCCTATCAACTGTATCATGGCCTAACTGCGTACGCAATGACGCGCCCCAATGAGGTTTTCGCTTGTCGAGTCTCTACAGTTCACAAAAACTAAGGGTCATTCATTCCCATCAAATTCCCGCATCTGTCTTACACCACTCAATTGGGCGAACATTCCAAGCTTGTAAAATCGCATTTGTTTTCGAAAATGGACGACTGCCAAAAAACCCTCGGCTTGCACTCAAGGGGCTTGGATGGACCGATTCCACAATAGCGTTGTTCGAGAGGTCTATTAATTTCCTTTTCTCCTGAGCAGGACGCCCCCACAATATAAAAACTACCGGTTCTTCGCGCATGGCTAAGCGACGAATGACTTCATCCGTGAAAGTCTCCCACCCTTGTTTTCGATGAGAATGCGCTTCTCCTTCTCGGACGGTCAGAACGGTATTGAGCATAAGTACACCTTGTTTTGCCCAGCCTGTCAACGTACCGGTCGGAGGAACACCACAACCAATATCCGCCTGCAATTCTTTAAAAATATTACGGAGACTCGGTGGGAATTTGACATCCGGCTTGACGGAAAAACTGAGTCCATGTGCTTGTCCTGGCCCGTGGTACGGATCTTGTCCAAGTATGACGACTTGCACTTTATGGAATGGGGTCAGTTTAAAAGCAGTCCATACGTCTTCCCTAGTTGGATAGACTGTTTCATTTTCATATTCATCCGCAAGGTATTGCTGCAGGTTAGCAAAGTAGGGTTTTGTGAATTCTTCTTGCAATACGTCATCCCAGTCGTTGCCAAACACTTTATTCACCATGCTTCTCAGTCTCCTTGAACTCAATCGTCACGTCATAGCCAGCGAATGAAAACATTTCCTTTAAGGTCTTTTCTGCATTGAACTGCGCGGTTTTTAACACACCTTGTCCTGTCGCTTCTTCCAAAATGAGCGTCTTCGCTTCTGCTGCTAGATCATATGCTTCGTCAATGTCCGCTTTTTCGCGGAACACCCCTTCATACGAATAGATCTCAACGTCTTCAAAATAGATTTCTGCACCGCCTAAAAATTGAGCTGCTGGTAACGTTAGGTTGGCTGTTTTCTTCTCGTCATCGATGACAATATCGTTTTCAGTTACGCCGGATAAATCGACGCCCGCCTTTACGGAGCCTGGTATGACGACAAGTAGTTGCCGTTTTGTTCCAGGTACATTCATGCCGATACTTTGCCCGAACAATTGATTGTCCGACCGCTCGACAATTACTTTTGTAAACGCCTCGGCGGTTGCCATTTCATTTAAATCCTGTATTTGTTCCACGAAGACGCCTTTTTCTTCGGTGAACGTGCTTCCTTGTTTTAATACATAAAATGTGACGAACGGGATCGCGATAACTAGCAGGATAGCCAAGACCGCCATGAGGATAAACGAACGCTTCCATAGCTTGAACGATAGAAAAAGTTTGCCGATGCGCCAGAAACTCTTCCTTCTGCCCATTGCTTCCTCCACTGTGACAGCACTTTCCGATTCTGCCGCTTTCAATTCTTTTAACAGTTTCTCGATTTCTTGTATTTTTTTCTGATCTCCCATACTTTCACTCACCTTCCTTCGACACAATCCGTTACACTTCGAGTCTATTCTACTAAGTTGTACGTTTGGCTTATGAAAAAGTTTCCTGGCAAACTATACATCTGTGACAACTCCTTGCCAAATTGTTTTTTATTGCAAGGTAACCGGTTTAGTTGCGGGAGAATCACTTAGTAATTTATCTGAGGCCTGTGATGAACGGCTTTGAGTTAGAGACGTCCCGGTTTGGATGCGGGACTGGCCAACTTAGGTCACAAAACGGTCTACCACGGGCACTGGAGCTCTACTTCGAACGCACCGCACAGCTGCTTTACGTTAGCATCACTATTTTCAATTCCCGTTAATTGTATTTTACGTTTTTCTTCCTTACTATGAAAGGAAAGATTTTAATCCAACACGAAGGGGAATCACAACAATGACGATGAAAAAGACGTTGACGATTGCAGGTTCAGATACATCGGGAGGAGCTGGCATTCAGGCCGACCTGAAGACATTCCAAGAGCATGGCACGTATGGCATGACCGCTTTGACAGTCGTCGTGACGATGGATCCCGACAATCATTGGAATCACGGAGTCTACTCCCTTCCAATTGACGTGTTGCAAGCACAACTAAAAACGGCACTTTCGACAGGCATTGACGCCATTAAAACAGGCATGTTGAGCACGGAAGAAGTCATTCGGACGGCAGGCGAAGCAATTACGGCATCAGGACTTGATCATGTCGTCATTGATCCGGTGATGGTCTGTAAAGGAGATGACGAAGTGTTGAACCCTGGTACGGTCGATGCCATGGTGGAATACTTACTTCCTCATGCAGAGATTGTCACGCCAAACCTGTTTGAAGCAGGCCAATTGGCGAGCATGAAAACCCCGACAACGATTGAACAGATGAAATCAGTTGCCAAAAAAATTCATTCATTAGGAGCACGCAATGTTGTCATAAAAGGCGGGAAACAATTGGATCACGACAAAGCCGCCGATCTGTTTTATGACGGCGAGACATTCACCTTATTGGAAGCAGAAAAAACAGCGACGCCGTATAACCATGGAGCCGGATGTACGTTTGCAGCAGCGATTACCGCGAACCTTGCGAATGGACTTGCCGTCAAGGAAGCGGTCATTGAAGCAAAGCGTTTCGTCTCTGCAGCGATCGCTAACGGCTGGCAGCTGAATGCGTATGTTGGCCCTGTCATGCACGGTGCGAAAAATCGATTCGGTGCATCAGACATTACGACAACAACGATCTAATCGTCTGGATTGGCTAGGTGCCCTTAAGTAACGCGGGCATCTAGTTTTTTTAGGCGATTCACTCCGAAACTGCACTGGCCGTTTCATCGGCACCAGCATTTATACCATGTATATCCCACTACCGCTCGCCACCTTTCTGCTATGTCCACCCTCTTGATGATGAAGACTCCCCCTTCAAGCACGTCAATCGCATTCAATCATCGTTTTCTATATACTTAAACCATTGATAGTTTGCACGAAGGAGGATTCTGCATGGAAAAAGTTCAACCCGCGCATTTACAGGAATTGCTTAATTCCTATGCGAATAAAGATGTGTACATCCATCTTGAAACGACGAACGGCGCTTACGCAACGCATTTCAAAGAAGGTTTTTTTAATGCTGGTGCCTTTATCCGGAACGTTGTTGTGAAATATGAGCTCGGAAAAGTGGCTGGTGATTCGCCACATCGCATCGGCTTGAAATTGCCTTCCGGTTGGATTTATGCGCAAGGCATCACGCATTACACAGTCGACGAGCACGACCGTCTCCTCATGGCAGGCTTGGATCCCGACGGAAAATTGGCAGTCGCTCTTGAAATTAGTGAAACACCGTTTACATATTAAGTTGTAGCAATGGTAAGCTAAGGAGGCTTTTCGATGATAAAAAAAGAACGACACGTACTCGTCATTTTCCCACATCCAGACGATGAAGCTTTCGGCGTATCGGGTACCATTTCCACCTACATCGAGATGGGCGTGCCGGTTACTTACGCATGCTTGACACTAGGGGAAATGGGGAGAAATTTGGGCAATCCCCCATTCGCAAACCGCGAAACATTGCCACAAGTTCGTAAACAGGAACTGCAAAACGCAGCCGCTGCAATGGGCCTTACCGATTTACGGATGATGGGTTTGCGTGATAAGACACTTGAATTTGAAGACGACGAAAAGATGATTAAACTCATTACAGACTTAATTGAAGACACAAATCCATCGCTCGTCATTTCATTTTATCCAGGATTGGCCGTCCATCCGGATCATGATGCTACAGCGCGCGCAGTCGTCCGTGCAATTCGTCGGATGCCTGAAGACGAGCGGCCAACGTTGTATACGATCGCCTTTGCACACAATACGGTCGACGTCATTGGACAACCGGATATCGTTCATCACATAGAAGGTGCTGCACAAAAGAAACTTGCGACGTTGAATGCGCACGCTTCCCAAACCGTCTGGATGATGCGCGATATGGAAAAGCGTTTAGCTGAAAAGGATCCTGAAGCGATGAAATGGCTACACTACGAACGCTTCTATACGTATCAGTGGGATCGCGATTTTGAATGAACCCAAACAAAGCCCTGTCTGCATTGTTGACAGGGCTTTGTTTTATTCTTTAAAAATGAATACAGAAAACTACAACATTGTGATACGATATTTACATTAGGTCTTCATGCAGTTAAAATGTATAATTATACAAGAAAATTGATAGTTTATTCACAAAGGGGAGAAACAGCGTGAAAAAGCATAGCACATCGACATGGCTTTACTTTTTAGTACCATCAATACTCGGCATTATCTTGTTCATGATTCCTCTAAAATTCGGAGACGAATGGAAAGTGCCAATCGCAAAATTTGCAGCGATTCTTTCCGGTTGGGTAGAACCTGCAATGCCAATGGCTGCAATGATTTTGATTAGTATCGCGGCAATCGGTTCTTTAGTATTTCTATTCGTCCCGCGGTCCAGTTCAAAACCGTCGCTCATGGAATCCTTATTCAAAGTGACACCATTTTGGGCCATCACACGTCTTGTCGGGGCAATTTTCGCCATCATGGTAACGTTCCAAGTCGGACCGGAAGCCATCTGGAATGAAAACACAGGCGGCTTGCTACTGGCACCAGATGGTCTTGTATCATTCTTATTCACGATTTTCTTATTTGCCGGCTTGCTTTTACCACTTCTATTAAACTTCGGTTTACTAGAGTTTTTCGGCACAATGATGGTGAAAATAATGCGTCCATTGTTCAATTTGCCAGGCCGCTCTTCCATCGATGCACTCGCTTCATGGATTGGCGATGGAACAATCGGGGTTTTATTGACAAGCAAACAATATGAAGAAGGTCACTACACGCAACGTGAAGCAGCGATTATCGCTACGACGTTTTCAGTCGTTTCGATTACGTTCTCACTCGTTATTATCGATACAGTTGGCATGTCGCAATATTTCCTACCGTTCTATGCAACTGTTATTTTAACCGGTATCATCTTGGCATTAATCATGCCACGGATTTATCCGTTGCGCGGTAAAAAGACCGAGTATATCGACGGTCGAAAGTTTACAGGTTCAGACGAAAAGTTACCTGCAGGGTACAACGTTTTCAGCCACGGGTTGGAGTATGCGCTAGACACAGCTTCAAAAAATCGTTCCATCGGCAAAATCTTCACAGACGGCATGAAAAACGTGCTCGATATGTGGATCGGTGTTGCGCCAGTCGTTATGGCGTTCGGTACAATCGCCCTTGTTCTAGCTGAATATACAAGCGTGTTCACCATTTTAGGAAAGCCGTTCGAACCGATTTTAGCTGTACTCGGTATTCCAGAAGCTGCAGAAGCTGCACAAACAATGGTCGTCGGATTTGCAGATATGTTCTTACCTGTAATCCTCGCAGACGGTGTCATCACGTCCCCGATTACGTTGTTTACAATCGCTACGATTTCGGTCGTACAACTCATTTACATGTCTGAAGTCGGTGGCTTGATCCTCGGAACAAAAATACCACTGAACATTTTAGACCTGATCATCATTTTCTTATTACGTACGCTCATCGCCCTACCAATCGTAGCCGGCGTGGCACATCTGTTATTTTAATTTGTAATTTCAAAACCACCGTATCTGTTTGAGATATGGTGGTTTTTTGTTTGGGTTGAGGGTGTTTGTGGTGCGTCAAAGGTCCCGAAATGGCGATAACTTTGTGAATTCGATCGATAACTTTGTGAACTTGATCGATAAGTCGGCGGATTCAATCGAATAAATTGTGAACTTGATCGATAAGTTAGTTTATCCGATCGATAGCCTCCTTGTCTCAATTGAAAAGCTACTACTTTGCGAAGTTTGCATTTCAATAAATGCAAAAAAGGAACTGAACGGCAAACCGCTCAATCCCTTTCTCCCTCTATTACATAACCTTATTTACTTATCTTGCAACTTTTTGTATATAGCGATTTGCATACCTATAATAATTCCAATAGGTACGGTTAAACTGAAAATAGCACCCGTTAGATTTGAGGAAATATTTAAAATAATAAAAAGCACAGCGCTGATAAAGATACCCAATAATAGATACGGAATAATTTTCATAAGCTCTCTCCAAATCGTTAATTACGAACTTTCTTTCGCAACAAGAGTCGCTAATTATTGAACTTCATTACTTCTAAACTTCACTCGATAACCAATCATGAGAATTAAGAAAAGCACCGGTACCAATCCTAAATAAGATAACGGCGGACTCACGCTGGCTAAGTACAACGATATCGGCAGACTCGCAATTAAACACACGAACATGGCTGACCAAGAACGATTAATGACCGCGTAGAATAAAGAAATGAATAGTAGAATGATTGAGAATGACATGATGATCCTTAGTAATAAACCCACATTACATACCCCCATTCAATTCATTGAAAAAGCATTTAACTCACTTATTCGTACCAATCCGATTAATTACAAAAATGATGGCGAGAAGAATCAACAAACATACTAAGAGATACAACGTGAACTCTTTAGAGATGAGGAAAAAGGCAAGAACAGGAATGATACAAACAAAAATGATTCCATAAATAACATACTTCAAAAATACATCTCCTATGCTTTGTTACTAAAATTAGTAGTTATGATCAATATATTACATTGTAATAAAACTAATTAAATTTATCTACAAGTACACATTTTATTTATTCTGCAAATTCCACTTGCCAATAAATATAGTTGTCCGTTGAAGAGGTTCTGCTCATCCCGATCTTTTCAAGTACTCTCATTGACGCTGCATTTTCCGTCGCACATTCTGCAATGATTTTAGTCACTTGATTGGAAGCAAAAGCCCAATTCTTAATAGCATTTACCGCCTCCGTTGCAAAACCTTGATTTTGAAAATCCGACTGTATGCCATATCCTATTTCTACAGTTTGATGGTTTGGTTTCCCCTTGAAGCCAACATCCCCAATCACGATGTCGCTCTCACTGTGAATGACAAACCACACACCCCAACCTTTAGCATGACAATCAGTTTTCAACTCTTCTAAATGCATCTCGACATGCGGCCCCATTTTATACGTATCTGCTAAATCCTTATAGCTTTCTTCCGTACAAGGAATTATTAACAATCGATCAGTCTTAATGTACATTTTCGTTCCTCCAAATTACGACTCATTAGTTGTGGCAGAACAGATTCCTAACTTCCGTAAAGCGATTACTAAAACAGAATTTAGTTTCCATTCATGAATAATTGAATCTCATCAGACAAGATAGATGTGTCCCAAGGATACCAATAATAGGTGTTTCCGTCGAACTGCATGGTAAATTTATAAGCAATTGGATCTTCCGTATAGAAAACCATTTCGTAAAAAAGAGGATCCCCTTTTTCACTATTCGGCTGGAAGTTAGGATTTTCTTCACTCTCCACTAGTAGTTGAAGGAAGGTATTGACGTCTTCGCTCTTAGTCAATTTAGCAATTAATGTATCCTTCTCTGCCGGGACACTTTGATAAATCTCAATTAACTTAACCTTTTCAATGGGCATATCTTTAAAATGCCACTGATAGTCAAGGTCATCTCTTGAAAAGTATACTTGGTATCCATTTATGGCATGAGCATCCTTTACTGCGATTAAATGCGGTTGATCCTTGACTTGAAAAATCTCAGTTCCCTTTTCATGAAATGCAGCATCGCCATCTTTGATTTTATAGTTTGCATTTGTTACGTTATCTGCCACTCTAAAGTTAACCGTTCCAATTTTTTCTCCAATATCGTGTTCGTCTGCTAAAACCCCAGAATAAATTCCATTGTATTCTATTCCTTGGAGTTTAATAAAATCCACCCATTCAATTATACTTTCACCACCAAAAGCAGATGGCTGGCAACCCGTTAGTACGAATAAAATTACACCGAAGAAGAACATCCTCCGTTTCTTCATGAAATCCGCCTCCTTATTCAGTAGACGGAGATTTAAGACATTTCGTTACAATAAAATTGAAAACTGCTAACCTCCAACTAAAAAATACTCGATCATCGACTACTCTCCGTAAGAGGACAGCTTTTTATTACTTAAATCGTTTATTTCATCAAACAACGACAAAAAACCGTCAATCCCAAGTCGAATCAACGGTTTTCCTATATACGCTTATCGTTGTAACTTCACCTTTAACTTTTCAAGCATGTCAGCGGTCATTGCGTCCAAATCATATTGTGCTTTAAAGCCCCACTCCGCCACAGCTGCTGAAGGATCGATGCTGTCCGGCCAACTGTCAGCGATTGCTTGACGAGCAGGATCGACATTATACGATAGTGTAAAGTCCGGAATATGCTTTTGAATGGACGCTGCAATTTGGCTCGGTTCAAAGCTCATTGCCGTTACGTTAAATGCATTGCGGTGCACCAATTTCGCTGGGTCGGCTTCCATTAAGTCAACGATTGCTTGCAGTGCATCCGGCATATACATCATATCCATGTATGTACCTGCTGCAATGAAGGACTCGTACTTCCCTTCTTCGATCGCTTTGTAGTAAATATCTACCGCATAGTCTGTCGTTCCGCCACCTGGTTGTGCGACATACGAGATGAGTCCAGGGAAGCGCACACCTCTTGTATCGATGCCGAAACGGCTGAAATAGTAGTCACATAATAGCTCACCTGATACTTTATTGACACCATACATGGTCGTCGGACGTTGCAACGTATCTTGCGACGTATTCACTTTCGGTGTAGACGGCCCAAATGCACCGATTGAACTTGGCGTGAAAAATTGCATGTTTAATTCACGAGCAACTTCCAGTGCATTAAGAAGTCCTCCCATATTCAAATTCCATGCAAACATAGGATTTTTTTCTGCTGTTGCCGATAACAAAGCAGCCATGTGCATAATCGTATCTGCACCAAAATCCTTTGCCAAATCATGCATTTTCTTACCGTCTGTCACATCTAGCACTTCAAATGGACCCGCAATCGGATGTTCAGGTTTACGAATATCTGTCGACAAAACATTATTTTCGCCATATTCATTTTGTAGTTTACCAATTAATTCGGAACCAATCTGGCCAAGTGCACCCGTAACAATTATTTTCTTCAACACATACTCCTCCTAAAGATCAAATGTATTTATGGAAAGGACACAAATTATTCTAAGTAGTAAAAACTCTTTATTATCAATACATTACGATTATATTATGTTCTTTTCTGAAAAACAACTACCTGTTTCAGTTAGAAATCTTTTCCTCTCATTTTTCTGTTATACTAAAGAAAAACATTGAGGTGCATCATGTTTAGTAAATACGTTAATTACATAATTGTTATTGTCATCAGCGTCCTGCTCGCTTTGTCTTTATACATGGCGGGGTTACAGCCATGGCTCGTTTTTACAATCATCATGATTTTCACGTTCGTCTTAACGATGGGTTACCCATTCTATATCATATACAAATCCCGCAATTTGAAACTGATTAACCGGTATTTGACAAACCATCGCAGTAAACCGATTTTTGGATATGCTTATGCACTCGCTCATGGAACGGACGAGGAAGTTATTACTTCTTTACAGCGTGTGCTAAAAGCCTATGCAAATGCAGAAGTGCAACAAGTGTACAAAGCAAATTTATATTTCCACCAGAAAGAGTGGAGAAATCTCGTGGAGTTTTCAAAAACAATGGAAGACCCTGCTTATCGGAATTATTATAGCGGAATCGGGTATACTATGAATAACAATCTGGAAAGAGCTTCTGAATGTTTGGCCAAGCTTGGTACCCCGTGGATGGTACATTCATTGAAAGGGATCATTGCAGCAAAGCAAAAGAAGAGAGAGGTTTTTGAGAAAGAGATGGCGATGGCGACAAAACAAGCTGTCGGCATGCAAAGGCATGTTTTGCACTATACGTTGAAGAGAGTAGCTGAGAGGACATTTTCAACGAAGGAGGTGTGAGAAATGGACTTTGTGGAAGAGACATTTGTCGAATTAAAAGATGGCACCCGTTGCCTCATTGTCGCGGTTCGACCGAATGAACAGACGCAATATGACCTCGAACTTCCTAACGGTGAACTCACAACAGTCTTTCATGATGAAGTGGCAAGAGAAGTTCACATTCCAACTAAATAAACCACTTTGTAAACACAAAGCAAGCCCATCAATCAACGAAGGGCTTGCTTTTATCATTTAGCGAATCGAACAAATAATTGACCGTTCAACAGTGGACACTCCAACTGTCCACGCGCTTCCAAATCTATAACAATCGCTTCCATATACCACTGATTATTGCCGTCAAAAGGAGTTAATCGTTTCAACGTTCTTGTTGAAAGCTCTTCAAATGAAATAACACCGGCTTCTCTTATAATCATCAACATCGTCTTTTTAATCTTTTCATATCTATATTTAACAATCGACGCACCCGCTCTGCCGTTCGACTGCAATAACTGAATGCTCTCATTATATCGCATACTATCATCCTTCTTCGCATGATTTCTTCTCATCTATTACCCTTTTTACTAAAAAGTAATCATCCTGTAACGTTAAATAGTAAAAAAAGACTAGTTTTGTTACAAAGCCAATCGACCAATTGACGATAATGGCGAAAATTGAGAGCCTCTTATTCCGAGTCTAGTCGCTTTATGCGCGAAACTTCCGTCCCCTTCTCTTCAGATGTCTTTAATCATGTAAAGAACATCTATAGCACCTGCATCATTCAATAAAAAAACTACCGTACCAGCACAAAAGCCGATACGATAGTTGCTAAAATATTTTTATGAAATGACGCCTAACTCTTTCCCTACTTTTTCATATATCGCAAGTGCGTCATCGAGCATTTCCTTCGTGTGTGCTGCAGTCGGCATATTCCGAACGCGGCCTGTGCCTTTTGGAACTGTCGGGAAGACGATAGATTTTGCGTAAACGCCTTCTTCGATTAAGCGTGTAGAGAATTGCTGTGTCAACTTCTCTTCGCCAATAATGCATGGTGTAATTGGTGTTTCGGAAACACCGATGTCAAAGCCAAGGTTTTTCAACCCTTCCTTCAAATAACGGCCGTTTTCCCATAACTTATCGTGCAGTTCCGTAGATGCCATGATTTTATCTAATGCGCCCATAATCGCTGCAACATCGCCTGCCGGTAAAGCCGTTGAGAATAAAAACGGACGTGAGCGGACTTTCAACCAGTCGATTAAGTTTTGTGTACCTGCTACATAACCGCCGACAACACCAATCGCTTTTGATAACGTACCGATTTGGAAGTCGATTTCTTTTTCTAGACCGAAATGCTTCACAGTCCCTTTTCCTAGACCGGTAACGCCTGAACCATGCGCGTCATCCACATACGTGATCAAATCGAACTCTTTCGCGATTTCCACGATTTCCGGCAACTTCGCAATATCGCCATCCATCGAGAACACGCCGTCTGTAATGTACATGAGCTTACCGTATTGACCGGATTCTTTCGCTTCTTTCGCCTTCGCTCTTAAATCGTCCATATCTTGGTGTTTCACACGGATGATTTTTGCACCAGATAGACGACAGCCGTCGATAATGGATGCGTGGTTCAATTCATCTGAAAGAATCGCATCTTGTTTTGTCATGACCGCTGAAATCGCAGCCATATTACAATTGAAACCGGATTGGTATGAAATCGCTGCTTCCGTTCCTTTGAACTCCGCGAGTTTCTTTTCGAGTTCGATATGAATGTCGAGTGTACCGTTAATCGTACGGACGGCTCCAGCACCTACACCGTATTTTTCAGTTGCTGCAATCGCAAGTTTTTTCAAATCTTCGTCAGTCGCCAGACCTAAATAGTTATTGGAGGATAGATTAATTAAATCTTTTCCTTTGATTTTAATAAAAGGACCATTTGGACCTTCCACGGGATCAATAACATTGTACAATCCTTGGTCACGCAATTCTTGTAAATTTTGTTGTAAATACGTATCGAGAACTTTGGACAAATTGATCTTCCTTTCAATCAGGTGATGCCCCCATTTTAGCATATGGAAGCAAAACGCGCTGAAAGAACCGTTTCACTCATGAATGCATGCCCAAAACTGCTTCGCTTTCTCTTCGAATCGTTTCCGATCAATCGCCTTATCCATAACGTCACGGAGCTTGCTTTCAGACTGCGCAAATGCGTGCATATACCCGATACCGTCCATTATTTTTTCCTTGTAACGCCCTTCAATCTCTTGCACAGCCTCTTCCGCTTCTGCATTTTCAGCAACGAGCGAAACAAGGTCTAAAATTTCATCGCCTGGTCGTTCAGGGTCATATTCATGTGGCAGAGTTGCATCGAACAGACAAACCGAAAGTTCCGGAAACAACAACAGATCGACACTATTCGGATCTAATCCACACCAACCATACTGAACGTCAATTCCACGTTGTTCCGCTTCTTTCCCTAGCGTTTTCAACATCGTCGATTTCCCCGTACCCGATAAACCTTTCATAAGAATACGCCTTTTCACTCGGCTCGTAATGGACGGCAAATAATCACGCGATCCGCCCGGCGCAAGTGAGCCTGCGATACGATGGGCCACTGTCGATTTCTTGTGCAACTTCATCGTACCGAACAATTCCACTTTTAAGGATTCAAGCAATTCATCATGTTCTTTCCACATGACCCTCGGAATATTTAACGCTTCTTTTTCCTCATGAATGTGAATGGCATTTGTCATTGCTTGCAGCAGCTTCGTTCGTTGAAGATCCGATTCCTCTGCAATCTTTTTCAAGTCGGTTGTTTGAGCTTGTAGTTTGTTCTCATCGAACGTATCGTAAAAGCTGATGACACGATGACGTCCGCCGAACTCCGTCGGTTCCAAAGCGACTGGATGGGATGATTGGAGAATGAATAACCCGAATGCACTGATGAAAATGGCGTCAATTCGATCGACATCTACCGGGTTATGAAAACGGTCCACGTCAAATCCTCGTTTAATAAAATACGTTGTCGCTTCATTCAATAAATCAGACACTGTATTTGTAGGTGGTGCTTTTAACAACAACGTCTGCTCGGCGGTGGCAATCAATGTGTCGTATTTATGCGCAATCCCCCGTCCTGTATAGGCTGTCCCCATGTATTCGGTAATTGTTCCGTATATGATAACCATCCTTTCCCTTCGATTGACTTCTTGCATACATCTACCATATGCCTAACGGATAAAAAAAAGCACGGCTTGTCTTACATAAATTAAATCTTGGATAACAAATTAAAGACTTTTAAATTGACTAAAAGTACAACAGCAAAAAAACGCACAGCTCAATTCGTCTGTGCGTTTTACTCAACATAATTTCAAGTTTTTTTAAAGTACTCTCTACCCAAAATGATTAATCCAACGAGTGCTAAAACCCAACCTATAATAAGAGGCAATCCTAAAAACAACGAATCTACCCGATCCTCACCATACATCTCTCCGCCTATAATGGTAAACCAAAACTTTGACCTACCAGACCACCACGAAGTCGAATCAGGCACATAGATCGCACCTGCGATAATCACGGTTGCAGCCAGGAATAAACCACCCATCATGACGAATCCACCAATTACTACATTCTTCAAATGTCCCTCACTCCAGTGTTGCCAGAATATCCATTGACTACTAACAATAATAACCTACCAATCTTGTTGATGAACTAACGATTAAATTTCTTTCATCTGTTATATTTTACCACAACGGAGTTGCTTACTATCACTAAAAATGCAATTCAATCAAATGATTTTATTTAACTTCAGATTAATCCTTGCTCCAAATTAGAACGCATTAATGGCATTTCACTATCCATTCATTTTGCGAGCTTCTACTGCACATCTCGAGTACTCGGACAACAAAAAGGGACACAGTCCATATAGGAAGTGTGTCCCGTGCTAGGTTTCTTAGCGTACTCACTCAGCACCAAATCTACTTATGCCTTCTCCATCTTCTTAATAAACAATACACTTTCATCTTCTTGAATAATATTCAGCAATAATCTTCTGCATTGCGGAAGCGAATAATGGACAATTTGACCAATTAACAACGCAATGATGACCGTACCGACGCCAACCGGGCCACCTAATAACCAACCCGCAATGGCAACCGTCACTTCAATCATAGTGCGCACTTTCTTCACGCCGATTCCTAACTTATCGACAAGAATGAGCATTAAACTATCACGCGGCCCTGCTCCAACGTTCGGCGCAACGTAAATGCCAATTCCGTATGCGAGCACAAGCACACCACACGTAAAGATGCTCACTTGCCCCGTCATGGACGAAAAATCCGGTAATAACCAGTTGAACAAATCAATGAACAACCCGATTAACACCATATTCAACCATGTCCCGACTTGCGGCCATTGTTTCAACACAGCCGCGGTCACAAGAATAATGAGGAACCCCGTAATGATCCCCCACGTACCGATCGACAAACCAAAATTTTGATACAACCCGACATGCAACACATCCCACGGACCGATCCCGAGCCGTTGCCCTTTTATCGTCATCGAAATCCCTAGCGACATGACCATCATGCCGACGAGGAAGAAAATCCACCGCCACATAAAAATCTTTCTCATATGCATTCTTCTTTCTACTACTTATAATCTTACATCAGCGCAACTCTAAATAGCCTATTCTACCATTGTATCATGGAGTTTTAGCACAATACATGCCTAAATTACCCTTTTGTGAGATCGCAAAATGTAGCTCCTACTACACGGGCAAGATCCTGCGGCGACACTTTCATTTGCAAACCGGGCTTGCCAGCACTTACAACAATTGCTTCAAAATTCATAGACGTCGTATCTAACACCGTCGGATACTGCTTTTTCATCCCAACTGCGGAACATCCCCCACGTACATACCCGGTTTCCTTTGTTAAATCCTTTAACGGCAACATCTCAAGTTTTTTCACACCTGCCGCTTTCGCTGCCTTTTTTAAGTCCAATTCCTCATCGACCGGGATCAGAAATACGAATAATTCTTTCAAACTCGCACGTGAAACTAACGTTTTGTACACAAGTTCACTAGACGTCCCCGTTTTCTCCGCGACCGAAACCCCATCAACCAATCCATCATCAACTGCATATTCCATTAACACATACGGCACTTTTTCATTGTCCAAAATACGGACAGCATTTGTCTTCACGTTTTTCTTCTGTTTCCCCATATGCACACGCCCCTTCCACGAACTTCCGATACCATTTACTTTACCAGTTCCTGCTACATTGTACGTGACAGATGCTCTCGGCGTCCGAATTCTATACAAAAAAGCAGCAAGATTCCCTAGGGAGGTGGGATCTTACTACTTTTTCATCTACATTATGCGCTTCTTGAAAAACTTGGCCATGCAGTCATAAACCGATTTTGCTTCGCTTCCATTTGGATGGCGTATGCGGAGATTGCTTTCGCAAAACGCTTTTGTTCAAGAAGCAATTCCCGTTCTAGATCGGTAGGGAGATCCATGGATGCCACTTTGAACGTTTCCGCTTTTGCTCGATTTGCTTCTGCAACTTGTTGGGATTGTTCCCTCTTTTGCAACGCAAGTCGTGCTTCCGTATCCATGATTTTGGCTGAAGCCGTCGCTGCTAACTGATAATCTGCCGTTGTCGGATCTGTCGAAGCAATCGCTTCCCTTCTAACATCCCGCCACACGTCTATCGTTTCTTCCAACGTCTTGCCAACTGGAATCGCAACCTGCTTCACTTGCCCAGCACCAAGCTTTGTAAAATCCCGACGATCCAAATGCTCCGCTTTTCCTGTCAGCAGTGCTTCCAAGTCCGCCACTGTTTTTTGGTGCCGCCCGTTGTACTCGGCTTGGCGGTCATACGCTCGTTCTGCATGTCTGCGTTTCGTCGCGTCGTACCGTTGCACTTGATCCGCGGCCGATGCAAATAGCATACTGGCATTCATGCTCTCTCACCTCCTAAAGGATTCGCTTATTGATAAGTATATCCATTTTTCAGTTACAACTGTATCCTGTAAAAGAGCTAAAATCGAAGCGTAAAGTAGGTAATCATGACTGTCAATGGCAGCAAATGCCGCATTTATTCCTTCTCAAATAGTTTTTTCAGCGCATCCGCCATCGCATTATTCGTCGGTTCTTCCTGCTTTTTCATGAACTTCTGTACATCACGTTTGTCCGCTTTCTTACCGCCGGATTGGTTTCTCCGCTTTTCAAAAGCCGACAATTTTTCACGGTGTCCACATTTGCAGACGAAAATACGTCCGTCTCCTTCTCCACGCAACTCCAGTTTCTTTTTACAATTCGGGCAACGTGCATTCGTCAACTGAGAAACATTCCGTCTGTGTCCGCATTCTCGATCTTGACAGACAAGCATTTTACCTCGTTTTCCATTCACTTCTAGTAAAGGTTTGCCGCAATCAGGGCACATCTTCCCTGTCACATTATCATGACGGAATTTCTTCTCATCCGTTTTGATTTCATGGACTGTTTTCTTTGAAAATGCAATCATCTCTTTCATGAAGACCGCTTTTTTCATTTTCCCATTCGCAATTTTCGTTAAGCTTTGTTCCCATTCAGCTGTTAAAGCAGGGGATTTCAAGTCTTCTGGAACAAGTTCCAACAACTGTCTTCCTTTAGAAGTCGTATAAATATCGTTTCCTTTTTTCTCAATGACAAACGAACTGAACAACTTCTCAATTATGTCCGCTCGTGTCGCAACGGTTCCGAGGCCACCTGTTTCACCAAGGGTTTTAATCAAGTCTTTGGATTCTCCTGCCATAAATTGCGCAGGGTTTTCCATCGCTGCAAGCAACGTTCCTTCATTGAAACGGGCTGGTGGTTTCGTTTGGCCATCCGTCATGACCACAGCACGGATTTTCATTTCCTCCCCTACTTTGAAAGCTGGCAAGCGATCCGTTTCTTCTTCCTCGTCATCTGTGGAGTAAACCGTCTTCCATCCTTCATCCGTCACCGTTCTTCCTTTGGCTTTGAACGTCTCTCCGCCAACTTCCAGCTCAACCGTCACTTGGTCGTAACGGAACGGGCCGAAAAATACGGCAAGGAAACGTTTCACAATTAAATCGTACAACCGCTGTTCCTTGTCGGATAAGTTTTGAAGTACCGGCGTTTCCTCCGTCGGAATGATGGCGTGGTGATCCGATACACGCTTGTCGTCAATGACGCCTTTTTGCGGCTTCACACTGTTCGAACGCAGCAACACATTGACCGCTTTCCGATACGCGCCAACATCCACCGCTTTAATACGCTCTTTTAACGTTCCTGCCATATCGGTCGTCAAATGTTTGGAGTCTGTTCGAGGATATGTCACCGCTTTATGCCGTTCATACAAACCTTGTAATGTCGATAATGTTTCTTTTGCCGACCAAGACCATCTGCGGTGAGCTTCTTTTTGCAATTCCGTCAAGTCGAATAAAGGCGGTGCAGGCTGTTGCTTCGGCGTCGTCTTTACGTCCTTTACCTTTCCGACATGCACTCCATCCAATTGACTCAATAACTTTACAACTAGTTCTTTATTGAAAGATTGTGTCTGTCCTGTACTTTCTGCCCATGTGAACTTCGTCGTTTCCGTTAATGCTTGCATGCCATAATAAGACTTCGGTTTGAACTCTCGGATTTGTCTTTCACGTTCCGCAATCATGCTTAACGTCGGGGTTTGTACACGTCCTGTCGATAACTGTGCATTATATTTCACCGTTAACGCACGCGTCGCATTAATGCCGACGACCCAATCCGCTTCTGCTCGAGCGACTGCTGCTTCATACAAGTTTTCATACGCACGACCATCTTTTAAATTGTTGAAGCCGTCTTTAATCGCTTTATCGGTTACGGATGAAATCCAAAGACGTTTCACCGGCTTTCGATTTTTAGCCATTTCTAAAATCCATCGTGCGACTAATTCGCCTTCACGCCCGGCATCCGTTGCGATGATGACATTTGACACGTCATTGCGGCGTAATTGTGCTTTCACTGCATTAAATTGCTTTGTCGTCTGGCGAATCGGTGTTAATTTGAACGGTTCCGGTATGATCGGCAACAATTCCAATTTCCACTCTTTATATTCATTGCCGTACCCTTCAGGATCTGCATGCGTGACGAGATGCCCGAGTGCCCACGTTACAATATAGTTAGAACCTTCCAGAAATCCATTTCCTTTTTTATTACACCCGAGCACCCTTGCAATGTCGCGGGCGACTGAGGGTTTTTCGGCTAATACAACTGATTTGGACATAAAAAAATCCCCTTTCTACATACGTCAATTATACGGGAGTTCGGTCATTGTTGCATGCTAGATGACCAACTCCTCTACTTGCTTTACTACGTTTAATAGAAAAAACCTGCCGTTTCCTGTTGAAAGGTCGGCAGGTCTCCTATTGCTTATTTTTCATCCAACATGTCGTTGGCTAAGCCTTTACTCATTTCCGTATACTTTTCAAACACCCTTACCAATTCGCGTAAACGGTTGTGTACATCTTCATCGATAATCCGATTGTCTTGATCGAAATGACCGGCATGTGTGTATACGTAATTCGGCGTCACGAGGCAGCGGAAGTAATCTAAAATGGGCTTCAACTGATTTTCGACGACTAGGTGATGCTGATACGTTCCACCATTTGCAACAATGGACACTGGTTTGTAGCGCATCGCATGTGGGTGTAGCATATCAAAAGCGTTTTTTAATACGCCTGGAATGGATCCTTGGAAGATCGGCGTAGCAATGATATATCCATCCGCTTCTTCAAATTTCTTTATGAGTCGTTGCATATCTGCATTATATTGCGCTGACGGACGTCCATCTACGAATTGATGCTCATAATCCGCAAAATTCATCCGCTCAACTTCTATTGCACTGCCACTTTCTTTCACATACGTTTCGACCGTATCGAGCACTGCGCCCGTTTTGTTGCCGATAATGGTCCCGTCCACAAACAAAACTTTCAATGGTCATCCTCCTCAAAGCTGTTTCTCCATTTCCAATCGTACCATAACACTATGAGCAATACTGTTACAGCGCTCATTTGGCTTGGATCGTTGAAATTGGAGCAGCTCCAGGAATTTCAGGTTTGGATTGGGTCGGTTCCTCGGTGAACAGTTCTTCTAGTTTTTCATAAGGAACTTCACGATCTCCGTTTTCACCTTCCAAACGTTCTTTCACGCGTTCAATCGTTTTCGCCGGAGACGTCAATGCGACAATCGCATCGCCTGCGGACGCTTGCAATTCCACTTTCGGTGTAAAGAACTCAATCGAACCGTCCGCTCGTAAAATGTATAACAAAATCGCTTTGTCATCACGTTCACGCAAATACTGTGTATAACTATATTGCTTCGTCAATAACGTTTTTCGAATGACATGCCCCGTATGCATCCGTTCTTCCAAATCATAAATGGATATCGCAGGACTAAATAATGCCTGCCCGCCTGTAATCGTAAAGAATTCCTCGTCCTTACTTACTTGGAAGGCTGTTTGGAATAAATGATCACGCCCAAGATCCGGAGCAAAATCTGCACATACATGCGCGTTATATACATCCGTCTTTGTCATCGCCAACATGTATCGGTATGGCGTCAAGTCAATGTGGTATTCAATCTGTTCTGATAAAATATCGCCAACATAACTATTGATGCCACTCTTTCTTGCATCCGCCAATGCCGCCCACGACTGATCGATGAGCAGCACTTCATTACCCGTATCCTTAATGGACTGTGCAAGCTTTGCTGCAAATCGGCTTCCCCCGACAATTGCCACACCTGATTCATCCGTCGTTGTCAAATTCAGTTTTTTAGCAACAAATCCAATGGAAAAACCGTGAAGGACAACGGTCGATAACACTAATGCAAAGGTCAGAGCCGTGAGAAGTTCTGCATCCTCATAACCGTTTTCTAATAGAATCGTTGCAAAATAGCCTGAAACCGTCAAGGCGACAATTCCTCTTGGCGCAATCCAACCAATCAACAATTTCTCACGTGTCGTCAAATCCGTGCCAATCGTCGAAAGCCATATCGACAACGGCCGTACAATAAAAATCATTGCGGCAACATAAATGAGGATGGAAGGGTTGAAAACTTCTATTAACACTTTTGGATTCAGAGAAGCCGTCAACATGACAAAAATGCCTGATATGAGTAGGACTGAAATATTTTCTTTGAAATGACGCACGTCGTTTAGAGTCGTCAAACGCATATTCGCCATTTTCATCCCCATGGCAGTAACGGCTAATAACCCGGTTTCATGCATGATTTCATCTGAGAAAACAAAGGTGAACAATACTACAACAAACAGAATCGGCGCTTTTAAATATTCCGGAATGCTCCCACGCTCAAATGCATTTCCGATAACCAACGCGACAATCCATCCAAGAAAGACGGCAAAAGCGGAAGCTGCAAAAAACAGCATCAACGCGTTAAACGTCACTTCACTATTAATGAACTTAATAAATTCGAAAGCAAATACTGCTAGCAACGCACCAAATGGGTCGACGACAATCCCTTCCCACTTTAAGATCGCTGCCACACGCGGCTTCAACTTCGCCTGTCTCAACAACGGCAAAATAACTGTCGGTCCAGTAACGATGAACAATCCACCGATAATGAACGCCACTTCCCAAGACAGACCTGCTAAATAATGGGCCGCCAAAGAGCCTGCAATCCACGCAATGAACGCTCCGATGGTGACAATTCGTCCAACCGGTTTGCTGAACCCTCTAATTTCACGGACATCCAAGTTTAAACTACCTTCAAAAAGAATGATCGCAACCGCGAATGTAATAATCGGACCAAACAAATCCCCCATACTTTGTTGTGGATTAATCCAACCGAAAATCGGTCCGACAATTAGCCCAGCTACCGCCATGACAACGATGGCCGGCATCCGGTATTTCCATGCAACCCATTGGGAAAGCATCCCTATAAGAATGACAAACATGAGATCGAACAATAAAGAATCAAACATGGAAATACCCCATTTCCCTCTAGATTAGATGTTAGTTTACCACATTTCCATTCCCTTTCCACGCATTTGGACATAACTTGTTTGAACGAATCATAGGGTTAAGAGAAGCTTCATTGATTCATAGGAATAGAAAGGGTGATTCCAATCGAAAATTCAAAAAAGAAAGTGGTCGCATTTCATATTACGTGGACGGATGGAAAAGGTTCGTACCCTGCGAGAAGGGCAGCTGTACTTGCCGAATCGATCTCTCAACAAGCAGATGTGTTATTCATTGTCGGAGAAAATTCCCCTGCCCCACCCGAAGAATGTAAAGCCATTCAAATTGGCAAAAATACGAATCTGTTACAAACGTTGCACCTCCTCAAACCAGACTTACTCATCCGTGATACAGGTTCAACAGTCGCAGAGGAAGTTGAAAAAATACGGGAAATCGTCCCTTCCATTTTACACTTCGACGACTTTGGAGATGGTGGTTTACAAGCCGATTTCGTTTTACAAACGTTATTGGAAGATGCGAATGATGGCTATGCCGATCATTACATCGTAGATCGCCAACTGTTCATAGCGGATCCCGCAATCCGAACTTATGAAAAGGCCGGATTGACCAAGCCAAAGCCCGGCCCGCTCCCTCACCTCGTCATTTCATTCGGCGAGGAAGACGAAGTCAACTTGTCTTACCGTGCACTGCGCCATGTTTCACAACTTCATATCCCGCTAAAAGTGACACTTGTGATTGGAGAGCGTTATGCACACGACATTAGTACGCTCAAGATGATGGCACTCGGAAGAAGAAATACGTTTGTCCAACAGGCACCTTATCATCTACCGGATATCTTTTCAACCGCTGACATCATATTATGTGGCTCCGGTTATACACCTTACGAAATCGCAGTTATGGGCATCCCTTGCATCGTCCTTTCCCAAAATGATTTTGAGCTAGGACTCGCATTTCCGAAAGAGCATCATGGCTTTTCTCACTTAGGACTCGGTCGAAAAGTGAAACAATCCAATTTGCTAAACGCAATTATGGAGCCTTTATTGCACGAATCCTTGCGGAAACGTTCAATTGATCGACAGCTTGCACTCAATTTAGGGAATGGCAAAGACAAAGTGTTGGAAACCATTCTCTATTTACTTGAATACCCGAAACGCGGTGCGAGCGGAAAAGCACTGACGGATATGCTACACTGAAGGAAAACAGTGGAGGTTTTCCTCATGAATAAAAGACAACTGGAAGCAGCAATTGCAGAACTGAAAATGGAGTATACGAACCTTCAAGGGGATATTGAAAAATTGGAATCTACCGGAAACGCGGACTCCGTCCATAAAGCTGAAGCCCGCCTTGCCACGATGGAAGAACGACTCGCAGAACTGAACAAACAGCTTGCCACTGTAGCAGAATAACGGTATTCTCATGCTTACGTAGAATGAAATAGAGAGGCCGACTAAACGTAACCGGATTTTTGATGAATTGAGTACATGCAAAAATTAATTCGTCCAAGTAATCGGTATCTCGTATTCCAACATAAACGAAAGCGTGAAGCAACGGACATTTACCCGAGCTTCACGCTTTTAATTCGTTAAAGTTTCCCCTGCAAAATACTCAATATGTCGTCAGTTTTAACATTTCCTGCAACTGATAAATGCCACGTTGTAAAAATGTAAATTCACTTTGATATTCTTCCAGATCTAACGTATATAGCGCGTCTTCATTTTTCCATAACCGGTCAAAGTATTGCTCAATGTCATTTACAAGTTCACTGTCATTCGGTGCAATGATCCGCAAATTTGCTTCTAAGTTGTAATTGTTCAACGTCCTTCCAGTCAAATTGGCAGATCCATTTGTAATATACGTATCCTGCGCTGTCCGTACGGTTACAAGTTTCGTATGGTATTGACCAATAACGGTATTGTACCAACGCACGTCAATTTTCCCGTCCGTTTCGTCCATCATTTTCTGCACAACGGGACGATTTGGAAGTCCGGATTTTTCATTGCCAAATGAGTTTTCATTCGGATCTAAAATCATTTCAACTTTCACGCCTCTGTTCGCTGCATCCTCAACTGCCTCAACGACTTCCGGCATGGCAATGAAAAACATACCCATTCGAATTGTATCTCCTTCTTGCGCTGTCGCAATGTCTCCTACTAATGCTTGAAGAATCTTCTTTTCCGTCAAATATTGAACTGCATATTCCCCGTCAGCTGGCGCTTTCACGTCAACACGCGGCAAGGATCCGCCATTTGTATATTTCACAACCGCCTCTTCTGCTTCAAGAATGTCATTAATAACTGGACCGGACACCTTCATCGCTACATTTCCATGGAAACCGCTTGCGTTATGCGGGTTACTCGACGTGACCAATGCTTCCTTGTCCGTCACAATTGTTTTCCGGTGATTCGCTTTCACATTCATTAACACCATGTAAGAATGCAACGTCATTTTAGGCGCTTCACTCGCCATCGCGTTATCAATCCATCCTTTTGTCTCAAAATCGACCCATTTAAAAATCGTTCGATACAAACCGGAATAGATTGGTGTGGAATCCCGCAATGGATCCAACTCCGTATAGACGACTTCGATTCCTGCATCTTCTAATGCATCAAACCATTTTGACTCATATGATCCATATCCCGTGTTTAACGGATCAGTAATATAAATGATTTCCATGTCAGGATGGGCTTCCTTCTTTTCCACCAATTTCGCCGTTAACGTCTGAGCAATTTTAGGAAAGTCAACATCTTCATCCGAATAATGATCCATTAGAAAAAAGTCTAACACGATGAATGACTCCGCCTCTTCAATCATCTTATAAATTTCGTCGAAAATCGTCAGCTCATGCACCATGCCGTCACCTTCTTTGTTTTGAGCAAACGTCAGGTCCGTAAACATCTCCACATCATCTGTCCAGTGGATATCACCCTGATAGTTAAGCCCTTTCGGCAACGGCTTATATGTATGCCAACTGATGACGCCGACATAGACGAATAAAAACAACAAAACACCCATTAACACAAACCACTTCGGCCGTACCCACTTCCGTCTCTTCTTCATATTCATCAACCTCGTTTTCTACTCCACTCATACCCAACAATCAGGAGTTAGCAAACTAGCAATATAAAGAAAGTACAACCCAAATTAGTCAAAAGCATTGCTGCGCGACTTCAATCCCCTCAACAAATTCCACCCGCGGTACAAATCAACTCTAGCCAATCAAACGATTTCCGCATAAGTCATGCAAACAGCGCATAAAAACGCCAATAGCCGCATACATTCACCAAACAACGCATACTTCTCTCAAACGCGGCATACATAGGCTAAAACGCCGCATAGCTCCCGCAAACGGCTCATTTCGCATATCTACCAAACCCCTAATTTGTCAAAAGCATTGCTACGCGACTACACCTCCCTCAACAAATTCCGCCCGCGGTACAAATCAACTCTAGCCAATCAAACGATTTCCGCATAAGTCAGGCAAACGCCGCATAAATCCCGCAAACGGCGCATTTTGCTTATCTTCAAAACTCCTAATTTGTCAAAAGCATTGCTGCGCGACTACACCCCCTCAACAAATTCCACCCGCGGTACAAATCAACTCTAGCCAATCAAACGATTTCCGCATAAGTCGGGTAAACACCGCATAAATCCCCCAAACACGGAATAAAACCGACAGACAAAGCATACTTCTCTTAAACGCGGCATACATAGGCTAAAACGCCGCATAACTCCCGCAAACGCCGCATTCCATAAAAAAGCATAAAATTGCCCAAAAAGAAAAAGCATCGGCATGAAGCCGACACTTTTCGTTACGCAATAACATATTCCCGCACTGAAGAATCATCCATCATTAAATCTTTTAAATACTTTTTCGCGCGGAACAAGCGGGATTTCACGGTTCCGATCGATACTTTCATCATTTCTGCAATCTCAATTAACGAGTATTGATGGACATAAAAATACTCAATCGTTGTCCGATAAATCCCGTCTAACTCGCCAATCTTTTGTTGCACCATGCGTTGAATGTCACTTTGCTCAATCATTTCGACAGGCGTCGGATTATCGCTGGGAACCAAATCGAGAATCGGAACGTCCAATGTATCAGGTTGGTTCATAACGTGCTTACTTCTTCGCACATCTTTACGATAACGATCGCGGAATGTATTCATACAAATCGTTGTCAACCAAGCTTTCATACGATCAACACTGTCCATCTTTCCACTGTAACGGACAACTTTCACCCACACATCTTGCATGAGATCTTCCGCTTCTTCTTTATTACGTGTCAATTTTAAACATAAGTGATATATATAGCGGCCGTATTGTTCATACAGCTCTGTTAAATCCATTTTCATCAGTAACGCCCTCCGTTTTGTAACTGTTACCCTTATTATCAGCAAAAGCCTCCTTACAATCTATCGCTTTCCCTTTCACTTAACTTACAAAAATGTAAGTAATGAAAAGCGGAGAGTGGCGTTCAGCTGCGACAGGCGATGGAGGAAATGAACGAAAGGCGCTCTTTGCCTTTTGCTTCATTTCCGAAGCGACCCGAGCAGCTGCCACTCGGAGCTAGACACTGAAAAGCGGAGAGTGGCGTTCATTAGTAGTTCGCAGTCTAAAAGCGCCACATCGTGTGGCAACGACTGCATGACCTGCATCCTGCAGGCCTCAGGCATAAGGCAAACAACGAAGTGGGTGCACTTCCCACGTAGTTGGATGACTTATGACCCGAGCAGCTGCCACTCGGAGCTAGACACTGAAAAGCGGAGAGTGGCGTTTAGCTGCGACAGGCGATGGCCGACTAAGAACGCCACGTCCTGTGGCAACGTCGGCACTAACACATCCTGTATGTCGGAAGAAATGAACGAAAGGCGCTCTTTGCCTTTTGCTTCATTTCCGAAGCGACCCGAGCAGCTGCCACTCGGAGCTAGACACTTGAAAAGCGGAGGACGCTTGTTCAGCAATAGTACAAAAAAATCCCGCAAACTCAGCTTTCACCGAATTCACAGGATTCATCTATTATTCTTCGTCTGTTCGTTTCGTAATCTTCATCTTTACAATACGACTGCGATCCATTTCCATGATTTCAAAAAACAGATTTTCGAATGTAAAGCGCTCACCAGGCTCAGGTACGTGACCGAGTTCCTGCATGACAAATCCGCCAATTGTTTCATGGTCTGACGGTAATTCTACATCGAACATTTCAATGACATCCACGATTTCCAGTCGACCGTGACAAACAAGTACAGATTCGTCTTTTTCATAGACAAGCACCTCTTCGTCAAAGTCTGTTTCATCCTCGATATCCTGACCAATCATTTCTTCAATGATGTCTTCATGCGTCACAATGCCAAGCGTGCCGCCGTATTCATCCAAAACAATTGCCATATGCTTCTTTTTTGCTAACATCAACTTGAACACTTTCTCAACACTAGCCGTTTGAACAACAAACAACGGCTCGTTATCCATCAACTCGGACAACTTCTTTTCTGGATGGATTGACCATTCAATGAGCATTTTAGAATAAAACACGCCGACAATCCGGTCAATGCTTTCCTCGTAAATCGGATAACGGGTATAAAAGTGTTCGAGAATGGTGTCTCGCACTTCTTCGTACGTCGAGTCAATTGGCAAACCAATGACATCTGTACGGTGCGTTTCCATAACGTCCGATACATCTTTTTCAGGAAAATCAAGCACGCCTTTTAACCGTTGCGACTCTTCCTGTTCAAATGTTCCCTCCGTCGAAGCAATATCTACCATGGAACGAAGCTCTTCCTTCGTCAATGTCGCTTCCGTCACAGTCCCTTTTGAGATAATGCGGATAAACACATTTGTAAACATCGCAAGTAGCGCCGTTAACGGAATAAGTATTTTTACAAGGATTGTAATGACTGGAGCTACTATGTACGCGACCCGGTCTGCAAATGTTGCTGCTATTGTTTTCGGCAAGACTTCACCAAAGATAATGAGGACGACGGTTAATATCCCCGTCAACACACCGACTTTTAAATTCTTATCAATTGCAATCATCGTAACAATTGTCGGCATCATAATATTGGCAATATTATTCCCAATTAGAATCGCCGTAATCATACGATCTGGTTTCGCGATGAGGTTTCTTACGGTAATTGCTTTGCGGTCACCTTGCTCGGCACGAAGTTGTACCTTCATTCGGTTGACTGCAGTGAGTGCCGTTTCACTTCCTGACAGGAAGAACGACATGAATAAAAAGAACCCTAGTGCTATAAACAAAAGTAATTCCTCCAGGATTTTCTAGTCTTCAACAGCTTGTTCTTTTAGTAACTTTTACATATCATAACATACTTATCCGTCACTCGTCCGTTAGAATCACTCGAATCCTTTTCTACATGCTATACTGTTTCTATTCACGAAATAATAATTGAAATGAGGGATTAGAGTGGATCAATACCAACAACTTGATACGTACTTCACATCTAAGAGGGATGAGCATTTGCAACAATTAACAGATTTCCTTCGCATTCCTAGCATTAGTGCACTGTCTGAACACAAAGCGGACATGCAAAAAGCAGCTGAATGGTTACAGCATTCATTCGAACAAGCAGGCTTGGAAAACACTTCAATCGACGCTACTGATGGTCATCCAGTTGTGTACGGTGATTGGCTTCATGCGGAAGGCAAACCGACAATTCTCTTCTACGGACATTATGATGTCCAACCGGTTGACCCGTTGCATCTTTGGGAAAGCGGTCCTTTTGACCCCGAAATCCGCGACAATAAATTATATGCACGTGGAGCGAGCGATGATAAAGGCCAAGTGTTCATGCATATTAAAGCAGTTGAAGCGTTAATGCATGAAAACGGTAGCTTGCCAGTGAATATTAAATTCATTATTGAAGGTGAAGAAGAAGTCGGTAGTCCGAACCTCGAAAAATATATTGAAGAAAACAAAGAGAAATTGGCTGCGGACATCATCGTTATTTCTGATACAGGCATGTACGGTCCTGGCAAACCTGCAATTTGCTACGGGTTACGCGGTTTAGCCGGTGTACAGATTGATGTTAAAGGTGCAAAGGGCGACTTGCATTCAGGGCTTTACGGTGGTGGTGTGCAAAATCCGATTCACGCCATTTCTGAAATACTCGCGTCTTTCCATGACAAAGAAGGCACGATTGCAGTCGATGGCTTTTACGAGGATGTACGGCCGTTAGCGGATGAAGAACGTGCAGCGTATCAAGCTCTTAATTTCGACGAAGAGGCACTTAAGCAAGAAATTGGCGTGGAAGCATTATTCGGAGAAAAAGGCTATTCGTATTTAGAGCAAACGTGGACTCGCCCTACACTTGAAGTAAATGGCGTATTTGGTGGATTTGCAGGCGAAGGCATTAAAACGGTTTTACCATCCGAAGCGGGGGCAAAAATCACATGCCGGCTCGTTCCTGACCAAGATCCTGAAGATATCGTGAGAAAACTAAGAGCCCATATCGAAGCACATAAGCCTGCAGGCGTAACCGTAACGGTAAGTGAATTCGATAAAGGAAAGCCCTTCATCACACCATTCGACCATCCTGCAATTCAAGCAGCAGGCAAGTCTTACGAAAAAGTGTACAACGTCCCAACTGCATTCACACGCATGGGTGGCTCGATTCCAATCGTTGCTGCATTTGACGAAATTCTTAACTTGCCTGTCGTGCTCATGGGCTTCGGACTTGCAAGCGAGAACTTCCATGCACCAAACGAGCACTTCCATTTAGAGAACTTCGATAAAGGACTTCGTGTGATTGGGGATTACTATTGCGAGCTCGCACAATTCTCAAAAGACGCGTTAACAAAATAAGACTTTTCTTGAATTAACTAAAACCGCGTGCCAGCAAGTGAATTGCAACTTGTCTGCACGCGGCTTTTACACTTATTGTTCTACTTCAACGCTAGTCTCTTCATCTTCCATTCCATAATAGGTAACGATTTCTTCTAGTGGTGTACGTGTGCGGGGTTTAGGAATTTCATCAAAATACCCGAATTGCAACATGCTCATGATCCGTTCCCCCGGCTTTACACCGAGCTCTTCGCGGAATTTCGGGTTGTCCAAGAAAGGTGGTGTTTTCCAGCACGTACCGATTCCTTGATCCCACGCAAGAAGCATTGCGTTTTGAACAAGTGCGCTTGCTGCCGCAAAATCTTCAAGACGCTCTTTTTGACGCGCATCTTCTTGAACGATGACGAAAACGACCGCTCCGGCTGCGCTAAACTTCTTCATCTGTTTTTCTAAGTCCTCATCCGAAAGCTCTTTCCACTTTGGCACTCCGTATTCTTTCAGCACATCTAACACTTTGGCATATTGTTTATTCGCAGCGACGATGAAGCGCCACGGGTTGCGCAATCCATGAGTCGGTGCCCAAATTGCATTCTCTAAAATACTTGTTATATTTTCGAGATCAACCGGCTGACCGTTAAAGTTTTTAATCGAACGACGGTTAACAATTGCATCCCTAATCGACAATGCTTGTTCATTCATAATAAGAACTCTCCTTTAAAACATACTATTCACCATTATACATGATTTGAAGTTTCGTGGAAATGTAAGGGACGATTAGGATTTTCTCTACCAAAATGCCCAAATACTATTTCATGAAATTACTTTCTGTAGTATAGTAATGAAAGAAGTGAAAGTTTCGAAAAGGATGGCTGACGTAATGACAAAAAAACCATTAGCATGGATAACTGACAGCACTGCATTTATACCAGAAGAATTGAAGCAACACCCTGATTTTTATGTAATCCCGTTAAATATACATTTCGGGGAAAAGCAATTTATCGACGGAGTTGACCTTACTTCTGCAGAGTTATACGAGCAAATAAAAAACGCAACAGAGTTCCCGAAAACCTCTCAACCTTCAGCTGGAGAATTCGCGGAAAAGTTTAAGGAAATCGCGGAAAACTATGAACAGGCAATAGCCGTGCATTTATCGAGCGAATTGAGCGGAACATTGGCTTCATCTATCGCAGGGGCAGGAATTGCAGATTTCCCGATAACATTTGTCGATTCTCTTTCCCTCTCTTACGGTATTACTGGATTGTTGGAAAAAGGAATGGAGTTATACGAAGACGGCGCTTCTGTCGAAGACATTAAAGCACAACTCGACAAGATGGCAGGAACATTGAATAACTACATCCTCATGGGACAACTCGAGCAGTTGTACAAAGGCGGACGCATGAATGGCGTACAGTTCTTCCTCGGAAGTTTGCTTAAAGTCAAACCGGTCATTCAAATTACGTCTGAAGGGAAACTAGAAGCAACTGACAAGGTCCGTTCCGAAAAGAAAGCGCTTCAATACTTAGTCGATAAAGTGATCGAAGCGCATCCTTCCGGCCAAGGAAAAATTTATCTTATGCAAGGAAATGTATTAGAACAAGCAAACCAGTTAAAACAAATGATTCAAGAAAAAGCGCCTCAACTCGAAGTCGTTATCGGGGATATCAGTTCCACGCTCGCAGTACATGCAGGAGAAGGAACGCTTGCGGTATTGTGGTATTAAAATAAGACGGATGCCTGTTGAGGTATCCGTCTTTTCATTATGAAAACTGGTCGTTTATTTTAAAGAAAACGTACTTGGCATTTGGGGAGTATGCATAGGAGTCTTTGTAGTCCCATGTCCGATGAAACGCGTCATACGTATGTGCATTGACGAGTGGAACATTCCCCATTTTCGCCGTCACAATCGTTGTATGATCAAAACGACCGTCTCCTTGGAAATCGTAGCAAATGACATCTCCAAGATCCAACTTCTCCGCCGAACTGACTTGTTTAGCTGTTAACCCTTTTTTGGAGCCTGCTAAATACCAACGCATCGAATGAGCGACCGCCCAACTGAAACTCCAATTTCTGTTCCCACGTTGTAACCACCAGCCACGCTCTCGATTTGGCTGCCCGTACATCGGAGCACCTCCAGCGAGTAAACATTGCGAAATATAATTCGTACAATCCACATCGAACGACGGAAATGCCGGATTGCGACCATTCCACCATTCATCCGCATACCGAACCGCAGCCTCTCGATTGTACATATGCCTACCACCCCCTACTAACAGCGTATGAACATACATGTGAGCCCATGCAAAAAAAGACCCGTTTGCACGGATCTTCTTCTTGCACAGGCTAATCGACAGCTTATCGCAACATGATTGACCCACCGTCAACCATGATCGTTTGTCCTGTAATGTATTGGGAGTCTTCGGATGCTAAGAATACTGCGACACGACCGATGTCTTGTTCAATATCACCGAAACGACCCAATGGAATTTTACTTCGTACCGCTTCGTAATACTCAGGCTGCGCTTTCGCCCAAGCTTCAACGCCTGGTGTGTTTGCAATCGGGCTAATAATGTTGACGTTAATGCCAAATCTGCCCCACTCATTTGCCGCTACGCGAGACAAGCCACGGATCGCTTCTTTCGCAGCCGCGTAAACACCTTGTGTCTCATGTCCTGCAAGGCCTGCTCCTGACGCGAAATTGATGATATTCCCTTTTGTTTCTTTTAAGTATGGAAGTGCCGCTTGCATCAAGTAGAACGTCGGATAGAATCCTGTACCGAATGATAAGTCAAGGTCTGCTTGCGTTGCATCTTCAATCGTCATTTGCTTAGATGCATGCGCATTATTCACTAACACATCCAACTTACCGTATTGATCAATCACTTTCTCAACAATTTTACCTAAGTTTTGGTGATCCATTAAATTTGCTTGAATGAATGTGGACTTTGGAGAAATCGTTTGTAATTCAGCGACCGTCTTTTCACCGGCTTCTTCATTCAAATCGACAATCGCAATTATTGCGCCTTCTTTCGCCATTGCTGTTGCCATGCCGCTACCAATCCCACCAGCTCCGCCGGTAATGATAACAACTTTTTCTTCTAATTTACCCATTGTTCCATCTCCTTTTCAAACTGCTGTGGTTATTTTAACATTAAAAAGCATGACTTGTACATTACTCTAACTTGTAGTATGAAGTATGTGCTAGCTAATTTATTCATTACAAAAGCGTTTGTTCGAGTTCGTATAGGAAGGAGAGTAGGATGACTTCTAGACACTATCGTACTATTTTGAAGCGCACTTTTTTATCCACCTATTCTTTTCCCATCTGCAAGTGCAGCTCCAGCAATTAACCCGTTTAAGTAAATGGCTTTGGACACCGTCATTTTCCCCTCTCTCATTTCTTTCTCATGTTCATCAGAAGAAAATACGCCAAGCTCTCGTGCATATTGATACACATTCGCCAATTCTTCTCGTTGACGTTGGTTGAGTTCCAACATGATCTCCTCCTTCCCTATCGGCAGTACAATCGGTGGCGACGGCTTCTCTCTTTCAGCGATTTCTTTTGTCAGCTTTAATCTCGTCAAATGGTCTGCCACACCATTTACAGGCAATGACCTGCTCTTCTGATAATCCATCACGGCTTTCGTTGTACGATCCCCTTGAAGGCCATCCACCACCAATTGATAGCCCAATCGATTTAACTGATCTTGCACAACCTTAACTGTAGAATCGATGATATATAGAGCAGGGTTCACGTGATTGGCATAACCACCCGGCCACGTCCCTTTACTCATTTCAAAGTGCAGATGAACACCCGTTGAATTCCCAGTGCTTCCTTTCATGCCAATGTACTGACTTTGAGAAACGTATTGTTTGGTCGATACGGCTATTGTCTGTAAATGCAAATACGCGGTCTCCCATCCATTTGGGTGTCGTATGACAATATAATTGCCCGCAGTGGCATGTCCCCACCCAATATAGCGAACATAGCCACTAGCCGCTGCCCAGATTTTATTATTCGTCGCCGATCCGTAGTCAATTCCCCAATGCGGTCTCACACCTTTGTTCGTTACCGGATCCAAACGCGCACTACTATAAAGACTCGTAATATAGCCTTCGCATGGCTTCACAAACTGCATTGCTTCAACTCCTTCCATCCTTTTGATTTACTAAATGAAAGACTGTAATCTTTCACTATACTGCTATAGTATTTATTCACTACTGAATCGTGCCGGCTTTGTGGAATCGGTGACATATTTGGCTGAAGTTTTTAGTGAATGAGCAAGTTTAACCTTGATGCAATGGATTACACGAAGAAGATTTGCACAAAAAAAAGATCGCCAAAAGACGACCTTCTCTTGCTAAAAGATTGCGCACTATTGAAAGACAGCGCGCTCTTACTCCATATGTGAATCAGTAAGACCACTCACAATATCCCCAAAAGTAATCTTCATGTTTGGAGCACAAACCAACGCGGAATTTATGTTAAATACTTGAGAAAAAAGAAGCTCGGCTTCATATTGCTTCTGTGCTTCTTCCGATGTGACCCCTCGATTTATCAAGCCTCGAATAAAATTAAATTGAGTTGGAATTAATTTTATCACTCATAGCAAAAAGCAATTAGATAGTTCTCCGGTTAGCGGAGCATCCCATCTAGTAGATAACTAGCTAAATAAACGATCCATATGCTATTCACCATAATTTTTCTCGCTCAATCTTTCGGCAGCCATCCCCATACAGCGGCAATTAGATTTTCTCTCTCCATAAACTTAATGCCTTCATAGCCCACAGATTTTGCTCGGTCAACAATATTCAAAAGGAGTTGTTTATCCCGAGAGTAGACAATTACTTGTGCTGAATCACTGACGATTAACCCCAGTTTGCAGGTACTCTCCATGAACTCTTTTTCATCCGTAATTTCTACCACGCTTTCTAATGAAGGAAATGCTTTTATGTCGGCGAAAATTAACAGGTAGTCTTCACTAGAAATATGATTCATAAATGTCGATCCATCCATGATCGCATCTTTTTCTCCAAAAAAAGGAGCACCGAGTCCACTTACTGGATCAGCAAAATACGCTTCTTCCGGAGCAACTGACCAATACCAAGATGGGTCTACAACGCCCTCGAAAATCTCATACAATTGTTTACCGAATTCATTCCTTATATAAAACAATATCCCTTCCAATTTTCCATCCCCCTTTGGCTAAGTAAAGAGACTAAAAAGAACCTTACCAAACTTAACTTGAGAAGGTTCCTTCTATGAAGCGTACGGTTTGAACTGTTGGCTTTCACATAGTTAGTGAATTTGTTTTTCTTCTACGATTGTTTACTTCTCACAAGCCCATCCGTCATTGTCCCGATCATGTTTCTCAGCATAAGCCGGGTGACCTAGACGAACACCATATGGATAATACACACGCATTGCTGTACAGTTAGCAAATGTTGTTGGGGCATCCGGGATGACATACGTACCCGAACTTAAATCCGGCTGTGGCTCTGGCTTAGGTATAGCAGGCGTTGTAGGTTGAGTTGGTTGTCCTCCTTGCATTGCACGCGCAAGAAAAGCTGATATTTGCCCTTTTGTTAGTTTTTCAGCAGGTCTGAATGTATGATCTGCGAAGCCTGTCGTGATTCTAGCTTGGATGATTTTTTTAACAGATGAATACGACGCAACGGAAGGTGACATATCTTTGAAACCGGTAGGAGATTCAACGCTTAGATTAAATGCTCGCGCTAAAAAGATTGCCATTTGACCACGGTCTACCAATTCGTCCGGTCGAAAAGTTCCATCTGAATAACCTGAAATGATTCCAGCTTTTACAGCCGAATTAATATAACCAGAAGCATTATGATCTGTTGGTACGTCTTTGAATTTTGTCGCTCGCTTAGTTCCATCCAACCCCACAGATTTGGAAACCATAACGGCTACTTCTGCCCGCGTTACCCGTTCGTTCACGCCATATATCTTACTTGCACTGACAACACCCTTGTCTAGCAAATATGAAATCTCTTGATAAAAACCATGTGATGTCGGCACATCAGAGAAGACTACGCTTGCCGCTTCTCCTTTAGAAAAATTCAGACCAGATAAAACCAAAATCAATAGTAAACTGGATAGTAAAAACTTTTTCACGCTGTTCCCCCTCCATTTATTTTGTTTATAGAAATTCTTGCTGTGTTCTTCCCTATTCTCCTCTATTCGCCATTTATATATATAGTCCTTCTTTCAAACTTCAAATATTTTCCACGGAGAGTGGATAAACTCAAACTTTCTCTTTGGTCAAACAAAAAACGCCCTTTATAGGCGTTCGTGTACTTATGACTTATTTATTACTTGCATGCTTTCTAAAATTGTTTTTGCGTCCTCATTAAGATAAGAAATAATTTCTTCTCTTAGCATTAAATCCACATTGTCTTTTATCAACATCTTCAATCCTCTAACATTAAAGTTAGAAGCATAACTGTTAATTGAGTAAATTATATTCATTTCTCGTCGAGTAATGGGTTCAGCTGTATTGTTAATGAGAAAATTGAATAGTTCCCTCGCATTCCTTCTAAGATGATGTTTATTCTCTTTTAGCATCTCCATATTCTCTTCCATGTATTTTCTGGCAGTAATAAAATCTAAATCATCCATACATTTATTAATGGACTTTAAAAGTTCTTGTTGAATCATAATAGACGCTCCTTTAAACCTATACTAGCTAGTAGTTATTATCGGTAAAAACGGACTATTATTTAGACCCAGCAAGAACTAGAGAAAAAACCAACAATCTGAACGTTAATGTATACGTTCTATCTAATCTTTCACATTCTAAACAATACCCAATTTATGCGGAGAGTTTTCCAGATAAGAAGGCTATTCAGATCGATCCTGTTGTACCCAATACCTTATAAACCTTATGGTATCTAATAAATTAGTTCGACTACACTTGTTGCAAAACTAACAAGTGTAGTTGTAAAATTTTCACTCAAAAAAGACACTTGGATATTCAATAATACCAGCTGCATGATCAAGAGAGCCTTCCAGTAATTCAATAGCCATTAAAGCTTCTTCTGGCACTTCAAACGGTGCTTTAATTTGCCATAAGGATGACTTCTTAAAACCGAATTTCGGATAATATTCGGGATGACCTAGTACTAATACTGACTGGAATTCAAGCTTTTTCGCCACTTCTAATGCCTTTCGGATTAATGACTTTCCAATACCTTTGTTTTGGTATTCAGGTAAAACTGAAACAGGTGCGAGTGCAAGTGACGCCGTTTTTTGATTGTTGGCATCACTAATGAACACTTTAGATAAAAGAATATGCCCCAATATTTTATTGTTTTCTTCGTCAACAGCTACCAAGGATAACTCTGGAATAAATGAATCGATTTGTCTGATTCGTGAAACCAATTTATGCTCATTTCGATCACTTTGAATTGCAGATGCAAATGCGGTTTCTACGACCTTCTCAGTTAATTCATAATCGCTTTCCTGTTCTTGTCTGATAATAAAATGCATTAATACAGCTCCTATTTCTTATAAATATCATGTTTGAAAAACGATGTTCAAACATGACTTTTGTATAACAATTCTTGTTAGTTGATGAATTTTATATGATGGTAACATAGTTCGCCCATTAGAGAAACTTTGGTAATAGGACCTTTCTGTTGTACATTATGCTCCGATTGTAATGTGAAAAACGACGACTTAACGGGAGTTATATTCATTCATCTTATAAATGTAAGAAAACGTATTCCCAAGCATTTTATAAAATTATCGTTTAACATATCTCAATACACCTTCTGCTGCACATGGAGCAGTCCAGGAGTCCACCCGAAAATAAGCTCAGAACGACTTGGACACTCAGATATTAAAATCGACATGAATACATACGGACACGCTTTGAGAGTAGCCGATAAAGCCGCAACAGATAAATTTGATTCTATTCTTAAAAAGAGTTGAAATGAAGAAAAAAAAATACATTTAACTTTATTCAAAGCAAGCTTGTTTTTCTGTTTAGTCGGCAAAATGTCGGCATAAAAATAGCGTTTCTTTTAAAGATTCGCTTGGAACCTTCAAGAAACGCCGTCCTATCAATGTTATTACTTATGGAGCATACCGGGTTCGAACCGGTGACCTTCACACTGCCAGCGTGACACTCTCCCAGCTGAGCTAATGCCCCGACTATCTGCTATACTATAAATTATAACAATGACAGTTGTAAAAGACAATAGATTGGGGGCTTTCTCCTTGCAACATGCTGAAAGGGAAATTACAGGTCCTGTTACACTCTGCGATAAGAAAGGAATGTTGAATCCTGAAGCAATCGGCTTCGCTCGACGTCCTTTTGTAGAGAGTAATTTGAAGGGACATTTCATGCGCAAAAAGAAGTGGAATTATTGGTGTGTGTTCGGTGAGGACCTTCTATTTTCTGCGTCCATCAGCCATTTTGATTATGCAGCAATCTGTTTGGTTTCTATTTTCGATTACGAGACACAACGTTCCTATGAAAAGCAGGTTGTGTTACCCGTTGGCCGGAAAGTGAAAATGCCGGATGATGTGCTTGGCAGCGTGAAGTTCATCAACGAACGGATTTCTGTTCAACTTGTGCATATTCAAGGAGAAACGCACTTATCTGTAACCATTCAGGATTTTGATAATGAAGTGCTGCATGCCGATTTGCATATCGAACATCCCGAACAAGATGATTCCTTGAATGTTGTCATTCCTCGGAAGCGAGATCTGTTCCAATTCACAGCCAAAATGCATAGCATGCCGACTACCGGTTTTGTAAAAATCGGGTCCCGACGCTATGATTTTAATCCAGATTATAGTTTTGCCGTTTTGGATTACGGGCGCGGTATATGGCCACGGAAATCAGAACGATACTGGGCTTTGGCTTCTCAACGGTTAGGCGGACGTCGAATCGGATTGAATTTGGGTGCAAAGTGGACAGAAGGTACTGGCATGACGGAAAATGCAGTCTTTGTCGATGGAAGGATGACAAAAATTCATGAAGATGTGATTTTTACGACCGACCCTCTACATTTCATGACACCCTGGATCATTCGCACAAAATTTACTTCGCAAGTGGATCTTTCCTTTACACCATTCTTTGAGCAAACGTCCAACTTGAATGCCCAATACGTCAAAAGGATCGCGAATCAATACGTGGGTTATTTTAACGGCACCGTACAGCTGCAAGATGGCTCTACGCTCCGCATCCGCCAAATGCTCGGATGTGTGGAAGACCATCGGGTAAAATGGTAAATGAACCAACTGGCTTCATGCTAGTTGGTTTTGTTTTGCTTTTTTCTCCATGAATCAAACACACTATTTTCTCAACTTCCACTGTGAGAAGTGCTTTGAGATGATTAAGAGCATTTAGTTAGATTTGCATGGTTAGGGTGTTACTCATTACTACACTTACTCGTCGTAACACAACGTAAACCCCGCGTATCACAACGTTTGCGTGTCGCATCACAACGTATAGCCGACGTATCACAATGCTCGCTCAGTATCACAATACTAAACCGATTCCCACATTAACAAAATTCATGAAGATGCATGCACTCTACTTTCATTGAGCCCATACATGCGGATTCAAATTAACTTCCCCGCCTTCTTTCATTCGCGATTCCCCAAAAAGGTCTTGAGGTGTTGGGTTTAATTTTCAAACGGGAAGGAAAATACTGAGGAGAGATTACTTTGGGAGGTTGCTTACATGAAGAACATAGTGAAGTATGGCGCAGTGTTGGTTTTTGCGTTGCTCGTGTTAGGGGCTTGTGGGTTTGGGAAGGATCCGGATGATCGGAACCGGGAGGATGCGACCGTTTTGCATGAGAATGAGAAGGAAGGCGGTTCGTTGGAGACGGGGAATGGGTATGGCTTTGATCAGTTTGAGCTCGAGATTGAGGTGGATGGGCATGATATGATTGAGGCGAAGTATAAGATGGATCGCAATATGGAGACCATTTATAAAAATCAGTTGGCCGGTATTGACTTGAAAGATGATGAGGCGATGGTGAAGTTGGATGAGATGTTTATTGATATCCTTTTCACGAAAGATACTTCCAAGCAGGAAGCGATTGATAAGCTGTTGGAGTGGTTCGGCGTGGATACGTATACGGAGTTTGACTTAGAAGTGTATTTTGATGATGGCACGATTTTAGATGTAGAAGAGAAGCACTGACACGAAACCCGCTTGCCGATGCTGTTCGGTTTAAGCGGGTTTCGTATGTAGTCGATGCTTTGCCTGTCAGGATGTTGCGTCCATGAGCATCGTATAGTACACACCTTTTCGTGCAATTAATGCTTCTTGCGACCCGGATTCTATGAGCTTCCCTTGCCCCATGACGTAGACCGTGTCTGCTTTTCGGACGGTGTTCAATCGATGGGCGATGACGAAGCTTGTGCGACCTTCCATCAGACGATCGAGTGCTTCTTGAATTTGGAGTTCTGTCACGGTATCGATGCTACTTGTTGCTTCATCCAACAGCAGTAAGACCGGATCGGCAACGAGGGCCCTTGCGATGGAGAGCAACTGCTTTTGACCTTGTGAGATTTCCCCGCCATCCGCTGTGAGCACAGTATTGTAACCTGCCTCCAAGCGTGAAATGAAGCTATGGGCATTCGCTTTTTTCGCAGCTTCAATTACTTCTTCGTCTGTTGCGTCAAGTTTTCCGTAGCGAATATTTTCCATGACGGTCGCTTCAAAGAGGAAAGGATCTTGAAGGACGAAAGCGGTTTGGCTCCGCAATGTTTCACGCGGCAATTCATTGATGGGAATGCCATCAATGAGGATTTGCCCTTCATTCGCCTCGTAAAAACGTGCAAGCAATTGCATAATTGTCGTTTTCCCCGCACCTGTCGCCCCGACAAACGCAGCGGTCTCGCCCGGTTTGACGTGAAATGAAATGCCGTCGACCGTATAGCCATCCGTATCCACTGCATAGCCGAAAGACACATTTCTGAATTCGACATCACCTTTTAGAACTGTTTCGGCATGCCCTGTCGCCTCATCTTTCTCGACTGGTTCATCCATAATTTTGAATACCCGCTCGGCACCAGCAATAGCCGAAAGCACCGTGTTGAACTGGTTCGATAGGTCGTTAAGTGGACGCGTAAATTGACGTGCGTACTCGGAAAAAATGACGATAGTTCCGATCGTGACGAGCCCATCCCCTTTCAATGCCAATAAACCTCCAACACCCGCTACAATTGCAAAACTCGCGTTGTTCAGCATGTTCATCACTTTTGGAATAAAACCTGAATAGGTGAGTGCCCAAAAACCGGTGCGGCGCAGTCGTTCACTCTTTTGTGCAAATTCCTCCATTACGCGTTCTTCTTGGGAAAATGCCTTGACGATTCGTTGTCCTGATATCGTCTCTTCAATCATGCCATTTAGCTCACCAACCGCTCGCTGTTGCTCTTTAAACAGCAAGCCGGTCCGACGTGTTATCCACCGGATGGCGATGAACATGACGGGAACGATTGTCATCGTCAGCAAGGTCAAAATCGGGCTCAGATACAGCATGACGGCAAATGTTCCTGTCAGCGTCAATATACTTGAGAACACTTGGATGAAAGACGAATTTAACGTTTGACTGACATTTTCAATATCATTTGTCACGCGACTCATGAGCTCCCCATGTTGCCGTTTGTCAAAGAACGTGACAGGCAGTTTTTGCAGGTGTGCGAACAAACTTGTGCGTAGACGGAAGACGGTTTGCTGTGCAATCCCGACCATCCAGAAACTTTGAAAATACAAGGCGAATGACAAAACGGCATAGATGGCAATGAGGAGAATAATTTTCCCTGCAAGTCCGTCGAATTGCATCGCGATAATATGGTTGTCGATGATTTTTCCAATCAAAAACGGTCCGAGTAATGATAGGACGGAGCTGACAAGAACAAGCGCAAGCACTGCGATGAGAAGTCCCCGTTGTTCATCGACAAGCTTCCAAATCCTCAACAATACAGACTTCCAATCATTGGCCCGTTCAGCTTTCTTTTTTCCTGGTCCCTTAATGTCTTCTTTCTTGATGATCGGGTCATATCCGAACGGTTTACGAATGCTCCTCACCATCGACGATCACCTCCTCTTCCGCTTGTGATTGTGCAATTTTTTGGTAGAGCTGTGACTGACGCATTAAGTCAGCGTGCGTTCCATAGCCGACAACTTTCCCTTCATCCAATAGAAGAATTCGATCGGCACCTTTAGCCGTTTGCACTTTTTGCGTCACGACTAGCATCGTCGCCGCCTCTTTCTCAAGCGCTTCCCAAAGAGCCATTTCCGTCTTCACGTCGAGCGCACTCGTACTATCATCAAGAATCAAGATGGATGGTTTTCGTACAAGCGCCCGCGCAATGGAAAGCCGCTGTTTTTGCCCACCTGACAAATTGACACCTTTTTGCCCGACACGCGTGCCATACTTTTGTGGGAATAAATCAATCGACTCATGGATTTGCGCCTTTTTCGCCGCTTCCTCCAATTCATCCGGCGCTGCCTCCGTATCTCCCCATGATAGATTGTCTAGTATGGAGCCCGTGAACAAAATGGATTGTTGAGGAACGAGCCCGATTGTATCGCGCAAATCCTTTAGCGACCACTCATTCACTTCAGTTCCACCGACAAAGATTTTCCCTTCTGTCGCCTCAAAAATACGAGGAATTAAATTTAATAACGTGGACTTTCCAGAACCGGTCGCTCCCATGATGGCGAGTTTTTCACCAGGTGCTACATGGAAAGAGATATCGTCTAAAATCGGTTCCGGTTTTCCTGGATACGTAAAGGAAACATGTTCAAAACGCAACTCGCCTTCAAGCTGGCTCAAGCCCGAGCTTTCAGACCGATTCAATTCCAAATCATCATTTGCCACAAGCACCTCTTCCATCCGCTCAGCTGAAGCTTTCGCACGCGAGAATGCAACGATGATGAACGCGAACATTGAAAAAGCACCTGTCATGCGCATCGCATAGTTGACGATGGCTACAAGCTCACCGACTTGTGCTTCCCCGTTGCCAATCTCGACAGCACCAAACCATAAAACCGCCATCAGACTGACGTTCATGACGAATAAAAGCACAGGGAGAATAAGTTCCATCATCCGCATCGCTTTCACTGTGTCATGACGCAACTTATCCGCGACTCTTGAAAAGCGACTCGCTTCGTACATGCCTCTCAAATACGCTTTGATTAAACGAACGGCTTGCAAATTTTCTTGAATGACTCGGTTCACCCGGTCCAATCTGCGTTGGACATTCGAGAAATAACCGACCCCTTTACGCGCCATAATGAATAGAAAAATAAGTAATATTGGTGCACCAATTACTAAATAAAATGCTAATTTCACATTCACGACGAAAGCCATGACCAAACTGCCGAGGACAAGTAACGGCGCGCGCATCATGATCCGAAGTCCCATGAACAATACGTTCTGCACCATCGTTACGTCACTCGTCAACCGTGTAATCAATCCCGCTGTTGGAAAACGCAGAAACGTCGCCATCGAAAAAGCCTGAACTTGACGAAATAAGGCTTGACGAAGATCAAACGCAAAACTTTGCGCAGCATGTGCAGCAAAATAGGAGTTAATCACCCCTGAGAAAAACGCGACGAATGCAAGCCCCATCATGACACTGCCCCACGTCCAAATGACCGTAACGTCTTCAGCTAAAATCCCTTCATCAATGATTTTTGCGATTAATAAAGGTTGAATGAGCTCTACGGAAAGTTCTGTAAGCATAAGGAATAGCGCAATGAAGATTGGCCATTTATATGGCTTTGCATAGGAAAAGACTGTTTTCAAAATTCCAGACCCCCAACAACTACTTCGTATTACGAATTATTTTTCTTTTGTCACTATTATGCCACACATCAAAAATTATGTATAGGGAGTAGGTCTTCTTGAATGTTCGTGTGATTCTCAAGGAGTAGAACGGGGATTTCGGAATATTTTTGCGAATTGCGGGGGATATTTTAACTTGGAGAGGAACTTTTAAGTTCATTTGGGATAAAAATGCATTTTACTTACCGTGGAGCGCGTTTCGAGGTTTGTCAGGCAATTAGACGGGGTCTATTTGACAGCGGGGATCGCTTTTCTCATCTGACGGGCATTTAGAGCATTTCTATTTGACCGTCAGGCTCCGGTTTCACGGGTGACGGGCATATAGAGCATTTCTATTTAACCGTGGGAGCCGTGTTTCGCGGGTGACGGGCAATTAGACGGGTTCTATTTGACCGAGGGCGCCGATTTTCTCCTCTGACGGGCATATAGAGCATTTCTATTTGACCGTCATGCGCCGGTTTCGCGGGTGACGGGCAATTAGACGGGGTCTTGACCGCAGGAGCCGTTTTTCTCCTCTGACGGGCATATAGAGCATTTCTATTTGACCGCTAGGCGCAGATTGCGCGGGTGACGGGCAATTAGACGGGGTCTCTTTGACCGCAGGAGCCGATTTTCTCCTCTGGCAGGCATATAGAGCATTTCTATTTGACCGCCAGGCGCCGGTTTCGAGGGTGACGGGCAATTAGACGGGGTCTATTTGACTGAGGGCGCCGATTTTCTCCTCTGGCAGGCATATAGAGCATTTCTATTTGACCGCCAGGCGCCGGTTTCGAGGGTGACGGGCAATAATTATGCTAAAACTATGTTTAATGACACGCTAGATTCATTTTTCATGCCTACCGCGTCATTAAATCACTCTTTATTACGCGCAAGCTTCATTTTTCATTCCTACCGCGTCATTAAAACACTCTTTATGACGCACAACCTCCAAATTTCCTCCCTATCGCGTCATTAAAACACTCTTTATGACACGCTAGCTTCAATTTTCATTCCTATCGCGTCATTAAACCACTCTTTATGACGCACTAGCTTCAATTTTCATGCCTATCGTGTCATTAAATCACTCTTTATGACACGCAAGATTCATTTTTCTTGCCTATCGCGTCATTAAACCACTCTTTATGACGCGCTAGCTTCAATTTTCATGCCTATCGTGTCATTAAATCACTCTTTATGACACGCAAGATTCAATTCTCATGCCTACCGCGTCATTAAACCACTCTTTATGACGCGCAAGATTCAATTCTCTTGCCTACCGCGTCATTAAAACACTCTTTATGACGCGATAACTACAAATCCCCTCCCTATCGCGTCAATAAAACATTCTACTTGAAACCACGCCTCATTAACCCCACACAAACAAAAAATAAAAAGTGAAATCAGGCCGCCCCGATCTCACTTTTTCTCGCTCTGCAAATCACTATTCTCGTAACCAACCGCTATTCTTTTTTCACTTTACTACCCGCGACAGACAGACCCGTCACACCTAGTAGCATGATTAGCCCGCCGACAATTTGCCAAAAGCCTAATACGCTTCCGAACCAGATGACCGAGATAATCATCGCTGTCAGCGGTTCAAAACTGGATAAAATACTTGTTTCAACAGGTGAAATGTATTTCATGCTCCCTAAGAAGAGTAGGAATGCGACCGTTCCGATTACGATGACGAGGAATAAAACAAAAGTTGTATTCCATTCTGTCAATGCACCGATTTCCTTGCCGACTCTTCCGATATTTACAATAAGAAGCGTGACGCCACCAATGAGCATCCCCCATCCGACTGCCAGGAGGACGCCCCATTCATTCATCAGGCGCACGGGGTATAGTGTGTAAAAGGCAAATGCAAAACCAACGGCCACTCCCCAGAAAACTGCTTCCTTACTAAGCGCAAAGCCTGATAATGTGCCGTTCGTTAATAGAAGGAAGAGGCCGCCCATTGTAACAATCATGCCAATGATTTGCGCTGCTGGAGGCGTCGCTTTCTGTCTCATGGATACGAATAAGATAATATAAATTGGCGCTAAAAATTGAAAAAGTGTAGCGATGACGGCATTACTTGAATCAATCGATCCTGCAAAAGTAAATTGGACGCCAAGCATTCCAAAGACGCCAAAGAGGATCATTTGACGCAACCACACTTTATAACGAAGGGGCTTTAATACTTTTACGCCTTTTATTTTCAAAATGAGTAAAACGACCGCTCCTGCCAATACTAAACGGACGATCAGCATGAAAGATACGGACATAGTGCTTGTGTTCAATATCCATTCCATCATAGGTCCTGTGGCACCCCACATCATCGCACCAATGATAATCATGAAAATCCCTTTAGCTCTTTCCATGACGCTACACCACCTTTATATGATTTTGGTCTTAGTCTAAGATGTGCTAATATCTTCATAAAAGATGTACTGTTTATTTATCAATCTTCCTATATAATAAAGTACATATAACATCCGAAAGGAGACAGATAGATGGATTCGGCTACTTTAATCGAAAAAACCGAATTACCGTATATCATGGACAGTCTCGTGCAATTCTTTATGGTAACACGTACGGATGGTGAAGGACTAATTACTTATACAAATCAAAACTTCTTGGTTACAAGTAACTGGACACCTAAACGTATAATCGGAAAATCCTTTTGGCAAATGTTTTCCGAAGATGAAGAAAAACAAGCGCAGGCGCATGCAATATGGAACTTTATCACCAACGGCAAGCCGTGGTTTGGTACTGCAGAAAAAACAAGTCGAAACGGTGAGCCTTATTTCGTAAAGATGATGGCAATCCCAACAATGAACGAGGAAGGTTCCCTCGAATCAGCTATGTTTTTAGAGCTCGATATTACAGCGGACGTTGAGTTGCAAGAAAAACTCGAACAAATCGCATTCATCGACTTTGAAACTGGACTGATGAGCCGTCACAAGTTAGAAACGATGGTAAACGAAAACATTGCTGAAAACAAGCATTTTTCATTCGTTTACATTGCAATCGATCACTATTATACACTGAAAGATTTGCAATCCTATGATTCAGAATCTATTTTCATTCAGGAATTTACGAATCGTCTCAAACGATTTTTCCAAGGAGATCCGATTGCTCGCATTGGCGTCGGGCAATTTGTTGTGCTTACATCATTCGGTGAATGGTTTGTACAAGGCTTCTTGCCATTTTTGAAAGAGCAACCCATCTACATCAATCATCAGTCATTGCCGTTATCAATCAGCGGTGGAATTGTGCGTTATCCAGAGGACCAACAATCCTATACACACCTTATTAAAGCAGCATTGGCAACGACAAAAACGATCCGCGAGCAAGGAGGCGGACGCATTTCTTCATTATCTGTCGAATCACACAAAGATTTAAATCGTCGTTCGATTATTGATAAAAAAATGCTAACCGCACTAGATCATCGCAATTTGCAAGTCGTGTATCAACCACAATTGGATATCGCCACCGGAAAAGTACATGTGTATGAAGCACTCGTCAGATGGGAAGACGAGGAACTTGGTCAAATCTCTCCGGATGAGTTAATTCCAATCGCGGAAGAAAACGGTTTGATCCATGCCATTGGTGCGTACGTCATCGAAGAAGCTGCAAATCTGGCAGTGAAATTGACGACCGAGAAACCGGATATTAGCATCTCTGTCAACACATCTGTGCGTGAATTCAGCAACTCTTCGCAAATGCGAGAGAAGCTTTCTACAATTCTTGAACAAACGATGTGTCCACCAGAGAAAATTCAGCTGGAGATCACGGAAAAATTTGCATTTCAGGCTGAACAAGAAAAAGCGATTGTCAATGAGATGAAAGCGCTTCAAGAAACTGGAATCCAATTCATCCTTGATGACTTTGGAACAGGATACGCTTCGTTCCGCTACATGCAAAACTTGCCGATTTCCAAAGTGAAAATTGATAAGATCTTTATTCAATCGTTAACGACGATGCCAAAAACGCGACAACTCGTTGAAGGCATGATTTTATTCGGTAAATCGATGGGCTTATATGTCATTGCAGAAGGTGTTGAAACCGAAGAACAGTTTGAAACGTTGAAAGAAATGGGCGTCGATGCAGTACAAGGCTATTACATCGGTGTCCCAATGAAGGAAACTGACATCTAATCGTAAAACGGAGCATCTCAATTCGTTGAGGCGCTCCGTTTTTAATGTACACTAAACAGCTTGTAAATTTTTAAAGATCACGAGCATGAGTAAGAAAATCAATACACCAACGAGCATATAGCCATATTTTTTGTTCAACTTGCTCTCCCCCTTCTACACCGGTCGATTGTCATTGAACAGCTGCTGTGCTTGTTTTTTCTTGAATCGCGACCGGAAGAGTAGTTGTATAAATACTTCCGCAAAAACAAGTCCCATCGCAATGGCCCCCGATACCATGAAGGCTTTCACCGCAAAGGAAATGGCCGTCAAATTATCATTTTCCACAAAGTGACGCATTGCATTATACGCGGTTCCTCCTGGCACAAGGGGAATAATGCCGGCGACACTAAATATGATCATCGGCGTTTTAAAGCGCTTCGCAAACATGTGAGCGAATAACGCGACTGCAAAAGCACCGAGGAAAGAAGCTTGCACGGCATCCCCCGAATAAAATTCAAACAAACTGTAAATCATCCAGCCTGCCATGCCGACAAATCCACAATAAAACAGCATTTTACGTGGCGCATTAAAAATAACACCGAACCCTACCGCGGCGAGAAAACTGAGTACGGCTTGCACAATCCAATCCATTTCGTGTCACTCCTTTCAAAACGACAAGACGAGTGCAACACCCGCTCCAATGGCAAATGCGGTCAGAAACGCTTCCGCTCCTTTTGATAAACCAGACATAAAGTGTCCTGCCATTAAGTCCCGCACCGCATTTGTAATGAGCAAACCCGGTACAAGTGGCATGACGCCTCCAATGATAATTTTGTCCAGTTCGGTTCCTAAGTCCAGGCGCACTGCAAGGAAAGCAACAAGCGCTACGCTTAACGCGGCGAGAAATTCAGCGAAAAACTTCACTTTCGTCAATTCATGAAGTACTGTAAGGACAAGAAAACCAGCCCCTCCTGCCGCCACTGCAGCAACAACATCAGACCAATAGCCCCCGTACAACAGTAGAAAGCAACCACTCGCTACACTTGCTGCTACGAGCTGCAGCCCTATCGGAAACATAACATTTGCGCGTTGTATGTCCTGCAAACGCGCATAAGCTTCTGCTACAGTATAATCACCAGCAGATAATTTTCGAGACACGTCATTGACGAGTGCAATTTTTTCAAGATCCGTTGATCGGTTTTTGATGCGTACCAATTTTGTATGATGAGGACTACCTGGCGATAGGAGAATGCCCGTTGGCGTCACAAAACTTTCTACCGCAGACAGCTCCTGTGTCCGAGCCATCCGCTCCATTGTATCTTCCACTCGATACGTCTCCGCACCTGCTTCCATCATAAGGCGTCCCGCAAGCAAACAACAGTCAATCGCCAACTCTTTGTCAGTCACCTTCATGTCCCCACCTCCATCCGCTTTTCCTTCATTTTAGAGGACACAGTTTGAAAAAACAATTTGTAGGAAGATGATAAGGTGCTGCATTTACCTCACTTAATTTACACACATTTCGTATTTGTAGAAATAAGGCAAGAAGTTTAGTAACATGTTACTAAAGAAAGTTTTATAGCTTTCAACATTTTTCTACTTATAAAACTTGAAATCATGACATAAATTCTACTTTCATTTCATTCAACAGGAAGGAGTGTCCAACAATGAAGAAAAAAATACTGATGTATTTATCATGTGGATACGGATACTCCACTGCTGTTTTTTTCTAGATTGACCTACAAAGGGTGAAGTGTGTCTAATTGTAGGCTGTCTTGAAGTACAGCAGAATAAAATTGAATGGAATGATTAATTTTGGAGAGCACTAAAATTACAAGAAAAAACCCGTCAAGCATGCCAGCACCCGTCGGGAATTATGCACATATTACTAAAACTCCTAGGAATGCAGAGTTGTATGTGACATCTGGTCAAGTGGGGATAGATGGAAATGGCCAATTCCCACAAAGTTTAAATGACCAAGTGCAAAACACATTCACCAATATTATGGCAGTGTTGGTATCCGAAGAATTACTTGCTGAAAACATTATAAAAGTCAACATATGGGCAACCGAAGAAATTGATTGGAATTTCTTTGATGAACAATGGGAGCAATTATTTCATAAGGACTATCCCTCTATGACCGTTGGGTATGTAGATAAATTAGGCTTACCTGAAATAAAAATTGAAATAGAAATCTGGGCAGCCAAAGTTTAAAACACACACACTTCATTCAAAAGACCATGGAATCTATTGCGATTGCATGGTCTTCTATCTACTTAAGCTAAGCATATTGAGAGTAGGGTTTTACCTCTGTTTCGTCTGCAGCTTACTAATCTCCTCAAAATCTTTCAGGTCATAACTAATGATTTCCTCTCTCGCGACTGTAAACAAATTGTCTCCGCTATAGATAATGCGCTCGATTTGCTTTTCCCATTCTTCATATTGTTGGCCTTTCGCTAAACCTTTCACCAAATCCCCTTTTAACACAATGCCTTTCTCAGGTGTAATTTCGTAAATGAGCGCCCCTGAGCCTTTATAGTCCAACTCAAATTCTTTCGATGTTTCTTCATAGACGCTTACCGGGAAGCCGTACAAGTTCCGATTTTTGTGTTGGAACAAAGCTTTATGGTCATATTGGATCGGAGAATACGTGCCTTGCCCTCCGATGATTTCTGTGAACTTCTCTTTTGGATTATGGAAATCAGACACATCGAACAAGGAAATCTTCATACCTTTTGTAATAATCAACGGTTCGCCACCAGACGGATTCTTTTTGGCAACGGTGTCGTATCCGAAGCCGATCAGATGGTTTTCATCGAGTGGATGCAAGTAGTTCGAGAAGCCTGGGATCTTTAATTCGCCTAATACTTCTGGCTTGGATGGATTCGCGACATCGATAACGAAGAGTGGATCTGTTTCCCTGAACGTTACCATGTATGCTTTATCCCCCATGAAACGCGCGGAGTAGATGCGTTCTCCTTTCGCAAGGCCTTCAACGGAACCGGTCAGTTCCATGCTTTCATCGAGAATATACAAATGGTTTTTTGATGGATTACTGTCATCCCACATATTTCCTTCCGTCATGACGACCCGGAAATGCCCTTCGTGTTCATCCATGGAAAATTGGTTCAAGATTCTACCTTTCAACGCAGCATGACTAAAATAGTCCACTTTTGTGCCGTTCAGCTTGAACTTAAAGAATTCTGTTTGGACGTTGGCAGGATTCCAAATTGTCGTCCTTGACGCCTTATTGGACTGCTCCACGTCATAAGTGGTAGCTGTTAAGTAAAGATGGTTCTTCGTCATATACAGTTGCTCGCTACTGCCGAGAAACCCTTTCGTCTCGAGCTGACTACTTTCCGGTGAAGATACATCAATGGCTGTAATGACGGAGTAGCTTGGTTCCGTAGCCCCGGGCAAAATCGATATATCGTCAAAGTTCATATAAGACGTATCCTCTTCGTTTGAGGAATCAAAAACTTTCGGACGCAAAGCATCTTCTTCGAGTTCGTCCATCGCCCAGAAATGCGGATGGACATTCGTTACAACATACAACATATTCTCTGTTTTTCGTGCGCTGTTCAAGTAGCCTTCCGCCCCTACTTCACGAATGAATTCAGGTTGTTGTGGATTGCTTACATTATAGAAACGGACTGTAGTAAAACTAGTGGACGGTGCAAAATGCTTTGCCTGCGCTGCATCTCCAGTAATTACTTCGCTCTTACTACCGATGACAATGAGTACATCATCATGAAGAAATAGCTGTGATGGATAATAGTTCGTATCCATTTTAATTCGTGAAGCTATCTTCATACTTTGAGGATCTTGAATATCAAGGACTTCGACTGCATTTTCTCCGAATACAGAGTACACGAATCGCCCGTCTGTCTTGACAATATCCGACTCGTCGATCCCTTCCACTTGTACATTCGTTGTAGAATAATCGCCGTCACTCGCAACTTTGGAGGATTCCTTGGAGGATTCAGCGGAAGTATCACTCTCCATCGCACTTTCCTCAAACTCCATATCCGCTCGTATAAGAGTCATGTGATCTTTTGCCCGTTTGAAATAGGTCAATAAATCTTCGTTCGAACGAATTGATTCAATCTCGTCGTACACAGTAAATTCGAGGTTCTCGGTCTTCATCACTTTGTAGAAATTTCCGCTCACGGCTTTCTTGTTCATGTGTAACGTGTACGTACCCGGTTTTAAACCGCCTACTTGCAGTTTTTTATTCCCTGCAAGCAGTTCAAATTCAGGCTGCATCTTCTTCCCATGCTGATCCGTTACATAGAGATGCCCCGCTTCAACTGAGTCGCTCGCTAACGGTTCCGAAAAATACACTTGCCAACCGCTCTCCGTCAGTGCGGTTTCTGTCGCCAAGACGGTCACCTTCTCAATAAAAAATGCAAATGTCAGCGCCATTACGCCGATAACAGCTGATACGCCAAGCCAAATGACTGGTTTCCGCATTTGAAACACCCTTCCTTTTCTGTCCCTTTACAAGAGTAGACTGTTGTATTTAAATTTCGTTTCATTTTTCTAAAAAAAAACATATCTACTAACTGAGTTAAATATGATAGTCTTAAATCGAGGGAAATAGGAGGGAGAATTGGAAATGAAAACACTCACACGGTTTTCGAATACGATTATGGAACGTTATTTACCAGATCCGTACATATTCGTAGCGATTTTAACGGTCATCGTATTCGGACTAGGCATTGTATTTACTGACTCAGGACCACTAGACATGGTCGTCCACTGGGGAGATGGCTTCTGGGAATTGCTCGCATTTACGATGCAAATGGTCATTGTTCTCGTCGCGGGACATGTGTTAGCCAGTAGTCCTGTGTTTAAAAAACTATTAAGTTCGTTGGCTAGTTTGGCGAAATCCCCCGGTTCGGCAATTTTACTTGTCACCGTCGTATCGTTAATTGCTTGTTGGATTAACTGGGGCTTTGGACTTGTCATTGGTGCTTTATTCGCAAAAGAGATTGCACGAAAAGTGACCACGGTCGATTATCGACTACTAATTGCAAGCGCTTACTCTGGATTTATTATTTGGCATGGAGGCCTTGGTGGATCAATTCCGTTGACAATTGCAACAGCTGACCACAAATTTGAATCTACGATGGGTATCATCCCGACGTCAGAAACTATTTTCTCAACATATAACCTAGTCATCATAGCGATTTTATTCATTACAATACCGCTATTGAATCGTTTCATGATGCCTAAGCCGGCAGACACCGTATCGATTGATCCGAAGTTATTGGAAGAGAGAGTGGAAGTAGAACAGGAGCAGACCCTTACACCTGCTTCACGGCTTGAGAATAGCTTCATTCTTTCCATGCTTATAGGTGCTTTAGGTATTATCTATCTTGTACAGCACTTTATCGGCAAGGGCTTTGATTTAAACTTGAATATCGTCAATTTAATGTTCTTAATCCTAGGTATCATTTTCCACGGCACACCGAAACGTTTTCTAGCTGCAGTTGCTAATGCCGTGAAAACTGCTGGTGGCATCATTATACAATTTCCATTCTACGCAGGGATTATGGGCATGATGGTCATGTCAGGTCTTGCCGAAGTAATGTCCGAATGGTTCGTTAGTATTTCTACAGAAGCGACGTTCCCTGTGCTCACCTTTTTTGCTGCCGGGCTCGTTAACTTCTTTGTTCCGTCAGGCGGTGGACAATGGGCGGTGCAAGCACCGATCATGCTGGATGCTGCACAAACGCTTGGCGTGAGTTATTCCAAGACGGCGATGGCAATCGCTTGGGGAGATGCATGGACGAATATGATCCAACCTTTCTGGGCTTTACCAGCTCTTGCAATTGCAGGCTTGCGTGCAAAAGATATTATGGGCTATTGTGTGTTCGTGTTAGTGTTAAGTGGGATTGTTGTAAGTCTAGGACTGTTCTTCTTATAAGTTTTTGATCCGTAATCTCGCAGTTGAGGTTACGGATTTTTATGGTTTGTGTAGGGGGATTCTTTGACGAGTAAGCGACTTGTGGTAAAATATAGAAAATACAAGCATTTGTGTTTTCATTTGCTACGTGGAGGTGTTTGTCATTACGAATCGGTCAAAGAAAAAGCGGCTACCGATCATTATTGGGATTCTCGGATTGGTCGCATTTGTAGCAGCACCATTTATTACGATTTATTTTTTGAACAATGGTAATCCCTATCATAAATACCTCGTCAATAAATATATCCCTCAGCACTTGGAAGAGGCAGGGTATACGGATAGCGACATACAATGGCAAAGCTATGCTCAACCCAAACACACGATTTCAAAAGATGTCTATCACGGTCATTATGCAGTCACTTTTCACGACGAACCTGACCTGCAATATTATTATGGCGTAACGAAAAAAGGTAAGAACGTCGTACAGTTTTGCAGCAAACATCATGCAAGTGGCGAGTCCATTACGACGGAGACAAAACATAGCGAAAAGAATTGTATCGATCAGTTTAGCAATAGATAGCTTACGCGAATAAATCCGTGTAAAAAAAAACGCCAATCGTGCAGTGATTGCACTTTGGCGTTTTGTTTTATTCACCTAAAACTTCAATACATGCAATGATGCCACGCTTTAAATCCGCATGTGACCAACTCGGTACGCGGCCATGTTCGACGGCGAGTTCGTGCGAGGCTGGAATATGGATGAAACCTGCAAGCATTCCTCGTTGTTGAACGTGCGCATAGTGTAGCGCGCGGTACATGACGTTGTTGCACAAGTAAGCCCCAGCTGTATTGGAAATGGCTGCTGGCAACTCTTCTTGCTTCAAACGATCCACCATTTTTCGAATTGGCATATTCGTAAAATACCCATCCGCACCATCTTCCATAATCGGCTCGTCAACAGGCACATGTCCACTATTGTCTGCCGGCCCATCATTCACATTAATTGCAATACGCTCTGGTGTTATTTTGAATCTCCCACCAGATAATCCTAATGACAGAACAGCATCCGGTTTTACTTCTTCGATATGCTCCACAAGTCGGTCGCCCGACACACTGAACTCCACCGGCAAAATCTCGCTATGGATGCGGTATCCGCCAATCTCCATTCCATGCAGTTCCTGTGCAATCTTCATAGTCGGATTCACAGGATACTTCAAAAACGGTTCAAATCCTGTCAGTAATAATGTCTTCACAATCATCAACCCCCTCCGATTCATTATAACGGATTTACAGCATGCACTTGTCACTTCACATTCTTTTCCCTAAATTCGTGAACGTTTACGAACAATTTCAGAGGGAATACTTGAAGCAGACATTATTCAAGGAGGAGACTTTCGATGAATAATAAATATGAAAAAACAGATGAACAAGTTACACCACAGACGCAACAACACCAACCAGGCATTGAAGCAGAAATGGATCCTGCTCCGATTTATGACGATGAAAATTACAAAGGCTCAGGAAAATTGAAAGGGAAGAACGCATTAATTACTGGTGGAGATAGCGGGATTGGACGAGCAGTAGCGGTCGCTTTCGCAAAAGAAGGTGCAAACGTCGCCATTGCGTACTTGGATGAGGAAGAAGATGTCGATGCGAATAAAACCGTGGAGCTCATTGAAAAATATGGTGGCAAAGCTAAAAAGTTTCGGATTGATATTAGTGAAGAAGAAAATTGTGAGTCGTTAATCGACGACGTGGTACGCGAATTTGGAAGTTTGAACATATTAGTTAATAACGCTGGGAAGCAATTCCCTCAAGACGACATTGCGAACATCTCGAGCGACCAACTGCGCGAAACATTCGATACAAACTTCTTCGGCTTATTTTATTTGTCAAAAGCTGCATTGGCACATATGCAAAAAGGCGATACGATTATCAATACGTCATCCGTCACCGCGTACAACGGCTCGCCAGGCTTAATCGATTACTCGGCAACTAAAGGGGCCATTACCACTTTTACACGCTCACTTGCATTAAACTTAGCCGACAAAGGCATCCGCGTAAACGCAGTGGCACCGGGACCTATTTGGACACCACTCATTCCTGCTACATTTGACGCAAAGCAAGTGGAGCAGCACGGCGCGGATACCCCGGTCAAACGTCGAGGACAGCCAGCCGAAAACGCACCGGCTTATGTATTTCTTGCATCAACTGACTCCAGTTATATGACAGGTCAAACGATTCATGTGGACGGCGGCGATTTTGTCGGATCTTAAAGTGGTTGAATATTTGAGTAGAGCGGTTCGGGTAAGCGAGCCGCTCTTTTTTTCGCGTGGATTTCGCTTGGTTGAGCGCGGGACTCGCTAGCTTGAGCGCGGAGCACTTCACTTTAGACGCGGAGCAACACCTACTCCCAATACGCGGACCGTTCAATCTCTCTCCACGCACCATCCTAACGCGATTCAAAAAAGCGATCCTCCGAACTTATCCGGGGATCGCTTTTGCTTATGCTTCTACCGTTTCTCTGGAATACCGTTTTTTGAACAACAGCGCGAAATAGCCAAATGTTAACGCAAGGCATGCGACCATGAAGCCGATCATAATGCCGTTGCTGTTCCATAAATGTGTGAAATCGCCTGTTGAAATCGCTGCTTTGAACGCTTGAACCGAATACGTCATCGGCAAGATCGTATTAAACACTTGCAGCGGTTCAGGAATTAATTCCAATGGGAACGTTCCTGCACTTGTCGTTAATTGCAAGATCAATACGATGATCGCCATAAAGCGGCCCGGGTCACCAAAGATCGATACGAACATTTGGACGATCGCGATGAACGTATAGCTCGTAATGATTGCCGTCAAGATGAACAACGGTGTGCTGACAGTTTCCATCCCGAGTCCGTATTTAATGATGACAACCGCAACAAGCGCTTGTATCAAACCGACGACTGCTAACACGGATACTTTACTTGCCAACCATCTGAATGCGCCAGTCGGATGAATGGCCGGTTCGACGAGCGGGAAGACGATCGATAATAACAACGCACCTACGAATAAACCGAGTGACAAGAAGTACGGTGCAAAACCGGTACCGTAGTTTGGCACTTCGTTTATCCCCTCTTTGTCGACATCGACTGGAGCGGCTGCCATGTCGTACGTTTTTTCATTCGGATTCACTTCACTCGCAGTTTCGTTCGCTTCTTTTAATTTCTCCTGCAAAGTGAGCGTCCCTTCGTCCAACTCTTTCATGCCATCTGTCAACGTTGTTGATCCATCGGCGAGCTCCTTAGACTTCGTAGCAAGTGTGCCTGTTCCCTCTTTCAACGAACCTGTTCCTGCATTTAATTCATTTAATCCAGCAACAAGACTGGATGATCCAGCTTGCGCCTTATCTGCACCATCCGCAAGCTGTGCAAGACCTTGCGCCAAAGCGGTGTTTCCTGTTGCAAGTTTTTCCGAACCATTTACCAATTGGCTAGATGATTCATCCAGTTGATTGATTCCTGCAAGTGCTTGCCCATGTGCGCCACTCAACTGTCCAGCTGCGTCACGCAATTGTGTCGTTCCTTCATGAAGCGCCGCCGTTCCTGCTGATAGCTCTTGCATGCCGCCTGTCAATTCCGCACTGCCTTGTTGCAATTGAGCAAGTGCATTTTTGAGCGCCGCCTGCTGTTCCTCAGGGAGTGAAGCGAGCACGGGGCTTAATTGATCAGACAAGTTCGTAATGCCCGTTTGGACATTTTTAGAGCCGGCTGTTAGTTTTTGTGCCGCCCCGTTTAACGTACCTGTCTTCTCGTCAACCGTCGCAACCGCTTGGCCAAACTCTTGCTCTTTTTGACCGATTTGTGCATAACTGTCCTTTAATTTTGCAACTGCAGCTGTATAATTTGTAATGCCGTTCTGCAAATCAGTTGCTCCGCCAGAAGCTTGTTGAGCACCTGCCTCCAGCTCTTTCGCACCAGCAGCTAATGTGCCAATCCCTTGATTCAATTCAGTTGCGCCTTTAGCAGCGTCTGCAGTTCCTTTTGCTAATCGATCAGAACCGTCCTTCAACGTCACTGTACTCGACGCTAATGTTTCCAAGTATCCTTTCAAATCGTTGGCACCATCCGCAAGCTTGCTCGCCCCATCATGCAACGCACCTGCACCGTCCGCGGCTTCGCCAAAACCGTCACCCATTGTTGCGATCGAGTCAAACAACTGCTCAGCGTACGTCGAAGCAACTTTCTCGTTCACCTCAGCCCGAATGCGATCCATCGCCGTCTCACCGATTTGAGCGGAAAGGAAATTATACCCCTCATTCGGTTTGTAAATGATCGTTAGCTTCTCAGGATTTTCATCCAACAACGTTGTTGCATGCTCCGAGAAGTTCTCCGGTATTTCAATCGCGATATAGTATTCTTGCCCTTTCAAGCCTTCTTCCGCATCCATTTTGGATACAACTTGGAAGTTGAAATTCTTACTCTCCATCAGTTTATCCACAAGCTCGTCACCGATCGCAAGCTGTTTGCCTTCCAACTCAGCACCTTCATCCGAATTGACGACCGCCACAGGCAATGCATCCATATTCGCATACGGATCCCAAAACGCCCATAAGAACATACCTGCATATAAAACAGGGATAAATAGAATTGCAATTAGTGGTACGAGCATTTTTCTCGTCCGAAACAACTGCTTCCATTCAGCACCTATCATTGATTTTTTCATTTACAATTCCTCCATTTAATACGAATTGACCAAAATGCTCAATTGGTCATTTTAGAATAAAAAAAGAGTCTCAAGCTAAGAGACATTTAAAAATTGTACCACTTAATAAGCCCGCAATCCGTTCTTCCGTCAATTCCTCGTCATGCGTTTTTCCCCAGTCGACGACTAACGCCATATACGATTTAAAGAGAAGATAAGCAACGAGTTCGCTATCACAAGGTTTTAATTCACCTTTATGGATGGCCCGTTCGATTTTCGCTTGGATGGTGGAGACGATTTCACTTTCTATGTTCGCTAATACTTCTATGACCGCAGGCGTACGAAGCTCTTTTTCTTCTTCAATCAGCTTTGCATACAATTGATGCGTCTTCCTGAATGTTAAGATTTGCATGAGACGTGCATGTGCATTTTGTGCAAACGGCGCGCCTTCAACTGTTACAGCATCTGTAGAAGCTTGCATCTCAGCAATCATTTTCAACACAATCGCATTGAACAATTCTTCTTTATTTGAAAAGAACGTGTAAATGGTTCCCTTGCCTACATTCGCGATTTTCGCCACCTGGTCCATCGTCGTCGCCTTATACCCAAACAAGGAAAATGATTTAGCGGCTGCTTCCATAATTTCTTGTCTACGATTCACTTCCTCACCTCTTCTACCGTTATGACTAAAATACGTTTTCGGTCATCTAGTCATTATCATACGCCCTTGCGTTAATCTTTGCAAGTGTTTTTCTTAACTAACGACACTTTGACGGCTAGTATGACTTGTGGATCATTACTCCGTATCCAAGTTCATCTTCTTAGAGTATCCTAGCTCGCTAAAGTAGTCTTCTACCAATCCTCTAGCAGCGTCAATCGGAATCATAGAATCAGTTGAGGTATCCACATCCCATAGTGACTTACAAGCTTCGACTAATTGGATGGTTTCCTCACACCATTTTATGTACTGCATTTCCTGCTCCAACCCTCTACGTAACACAGCAGAGGACACGAGAATCCTAGGTGTCATGATGTTTCGCTCTTTAATTGATTTCCATGCTTCTTTTACCGTACGCTGCATCTCGTCGAATCGTTTTTGCCGGACTCCTTGATAATATTTTAGTTGAAAGATGACCTCATCTGCAGAAATATTGTCCATGAAAAACACTTGCATTAAAAAAGAATCTTTCATTTTTGGAAGTTCAGGTGGTGACGCCACCCAGTTGGTGATTTCATTTATACCTTCATTGGATATGGAGTATACTTTTTTTTGCGGTTTCCCATCTTGCGAAACAAGCTTACTTGTAACAAGCCCTTCAACTTCCAGCTTATTTAGTTCAGGGTAAATTTGCGAAAGATGTGAGTGCCAAAAAATGCTCATGAAATCATCAAATTCCTTCTTTATATCATAGCCTGTAGCATCCCATTTACTTAACAAGCCTAAAATTGCATGTTTTAATGTCATTCGAATTTCATCCTTTCTATGATGTTGCACTTTTGGCGGCTCCCTTTCCTAATTGAGGAAAAACAAAGCATCCGATAATACCTAGCACGAACAATATGCCAGTCATCACTTGTATCGTATGAATTGTTTCAATTTCCCTTAGCAAAAGTCCTGTGATAACAATGCCAGGTAACGCTACAGAAGTAGTAATCATTTGATACAGACTGAAAGTGCGTGTGTAATAGTCATTATGGACTTCATCTTGTAAATAGGTGACAAGCGTCACATTAAATCCACCTAATGCAATACCTTGCAAAAAGAAAAACGGGAGGATCCATTGCCAATTTGTTATAAATAGCAGGCCACCAACACTGCTACCTAAAGCAAATAACGGTGGAATCAGCAGCCATTTTCTATCCAACTTCGGATAAAACTTGGGAGCCATGTATGCCCCAAGTAGGATACCCATGAGAGAAGCCGCCCCTATAAAACTCAGATTCTCCACTCCGACATGCAAAACATTTGTCAAAAAAGAGAGTAGCACTAGATCTACAGACGTCGCAACGAACATTGCTAGGGTCAAAAAGGTAAAAAGCGTTTTGAATGTAGAGTGGCTCCATACATAGAGTAACCCATCTTTTATCATTTGTAACTTTCCACGTCGAATGACTTGATTATTTTTACTATACGGTCGAACTGCACGGATAAAAAGAAGTGACAGTACGAGCAACCCTGCTGCAATGAAAAGCAAAACTGGGATAGGAAACAGCAATTTGATAAGCAAGGTCGTACTGATTTGACCAATAATCTTAGTTACTGTAAACCCCATTTGAAACAAACTGTTTGCCTTTGCCCGCTCCTCAGTACTCACAATACTGGGAAGTAAGGCTTGATTGGCAGGGATAAAGAACAGTTGTAAAGCGCTTAATAAAAATAATAGCAAATAAGCCCAATGGTATGGCGCAACGTACAGAATTATAGGAAAGATACAGAGTATAACGACCCGCAAGGCATCCGAAACAATCATTACCTTCTGAAGTGTTCGCCCTTCAATCCAACTTCCCACAGGAATTCCTAAAATAGCAAAAGGGATGTAGTAAGCAATGAAGAACAGTGTTAAAGAGTCAGAACTACCAGATTGCAACTCTATCCATTTTAACAAGGCATAGAAAATCATCGCATCTGCAAAGACACTTAAAAGTCTGCCGAAAAATAGGTTACGAAATGAGCTATTTGTTTTAATGAGCATCTTTTGGTCTCCTCTATCTAATTATTTCAAATAACCATATCAAACAAAATTTGATATGTAAATAATTATATATAAATATTTATATATTTAAAAGTTTGTTTGCTCATTTGTACAAGGGAGGAATTTCAGTAAAAAAGAGTGTAGACAAAGTCATCTTTGACTCTGTCTACACTCTGAAAGACTAATAAATTGTGGATGAAGGTTACCGAACAATCCTTAGGGTACACTACTTTTATCCACGGCATTTTATATGTGTATTCTGAACATAATTGTGCTAAACTAGGCATATACTAAAAAAGACCAGGTGCGCAAACACCTAGTCAATGCAGCTGACATCCGCATGAAGTGCGGTTGGCCAGGAAAAAGATTAAGGTGTTACAAGGAGTAACCACTCAGCTTCCTAGCAGTAGCGGAGGGTGGTTACTTTTTTCTGTTAATGAACAACGCAATAATCGCTACAACGGCTGTTACCGCTGCTGCGAGGAACAATCCAAATTGAAATAACATGTTCATTGCGTCATATGTCACCATGTAAACACCCCCTTTCTCAAGGGAGTGCCAAACCGCCCATCCGCTAATGTAGCTGCTTCTTCTATTCTACCATTACTATCAAGTGTTAACAGCAATGTCTTATAGATTTACTCTCTCTTTTCAAGAGCGTACTATTTTCCTATTCAACCATGAATGAATTAGCGCTTATACCTATTAAGAGATAACCTTAAGAGGGGGAAATTCGATTTGGGGAATAAATACAATTTATGGTCATTCATATTATGTTTTCTATTATTAGGGCTTTCCTTTCAAGCACTTTATGCATCTTACAATCGAACATGGCAATTGGCACCAGATGCATTGACTCTTTGGTTACTTTCCGTTTTTAATTTTATTATCGCCATTATAGGGTTTAAAGATAAAAGTAGTAAACGAGCAAAGTGGAGAAGTTGGTTAACGGTGATAATTACAGTTCCCCTTTCGATAGCTTTTTTATTAGGGGTGGCAGTAAATACAATGGCGAGAGAGCATATTGAAACAACACAATCTCCTGATAATGAAATTGTTATCGACTTTTATACCCTGAATGGTGGAGCAGCTACCTCGATTAGTGTAACAGGCGTTCTAAATGGACCTCTTTGGTTTAAAAAAAGAATTTATTACGAAGACCCTATGCACGAGGCTAATGTAGAATGGAAAAATAACTATATCGTCACCATTAATAACCACACTTTAAACTTAAAAAAGGGAGAAGTCTTCTTTGATTAATTTATTTATCACTTTATAAAACGCAAACGTTCCGAATGCAAGTTTTAAAAAACATTAAACGGTAATTTAAAAAGGATTTCAAGTTTTTTCTTTACGAATATTCGCTCTAAACATTCTATAAAAATGCTAAAAGTCGATCTATTAAATCTATACAAAAAGAAAAAAGATGCCTTAAGCATCTTCTCAACAATTACTATGTCTTTTCATGAAATATGGTTAAGCGCAAATTCATCGAAACACACGATTGTATTGACAGCTCCAATCCCCACATTTGAAAAATAAAACCAGTCATAATTTCAAAACAACTTCCGTGCCGTCGTTGGCCTTTACATCTACGAGAGTAAAACCTCTATGTTTTTTTAGTTCGTACACAATCGCTCGAAGCTCGTTTTTGTCTAACGGCGGAAGCACAAAAACGTTTGCATCTTCTTTTTTCTGTTCCTTAACGATTAACTCATTAATTTTCTGCTGTATTCTCGCAGACGAAAGGATCGTAATGCCAATCCGTAGAAATATATACGGTATTGGAATGAATAAACGTATTTTATCTGTCTTCAACTTAACTTTCATCATGTCATTCAATCACAATGGAAACAGTGTCTCCATCCGCTGCTTTCACATCGACAATAGGTCCATCCAATTCATTTTCAATTGCCTCAATGATAATATCTATGTCTAGATCCTTCACGTACTTCTCGGACTGCGGAATGTTCCCTGCAATATTATAGCCAGCTTTCAACAGGACTTTAATGAGTTTAATAGGCAAGTTGACGGAAACATTATCATTTTCAGCTGTAACAACACGGATTTTCAATACTTTGTCAGCGTATGCAACTGGTGTAGTCGAAGTCCCATTCCCCGAATCCCTCTTTTGCAAAACTTCAATTAGTTCCGATCCCTTCGCTGCATCGACTTTTCCTTCTTGCACCATCGTCAATACTTTTTCAATTTCTGTGTTCATCATGAATTCCCCCTATTCATTTTTCAACAGTGAAATGGCTTCTTCCGGCGTAATCTCTCCACTTGCCAACATGGCAATTACCTTCTTCTCATCGACATCGTTTTTCTTCTTCAGTTCATAGCCAAGTGAACTAACTACTTCATTGAGCTTCCCACGAACCGTCGGATAAGAAATACCTAACTCTTTTTCCACCTCTTTAATGTTTCCCCTACAAGCTAGGAATACTTCAACGAAGTGCAACTGATCACCCGATAATGCCGCTAGTTTTGATAACTCAAATTCATTTTCAATGCTTGTATGACACTTCGAACAATGGAGCTTTGTAATTTTTAACGTTTCACTACAGACAGGACAGTGGCTAATAACGGGAAATCCCATAATTTTCATCGTCCTCCTTTCTCTTGCATCCATCATATCCCAGATATTTTCTAAACACAAGCAATAATTTAAAATAATTAATATCAATGTTAATTATTTTAAACTACAGATAAACATATTCAATAATTTCATCTTACGAAATAAAAAATGTTAGCAAGGGAGATATCTATCTCATCCTTACTAACATTTCAATTACTATCATTTCAACAACCTTAATTGGTCAACCGCTTGGCTCAACGCTTGTTCGTTCTGCACGAGTGCCATTCGGACATACCCTTTCCCTTCAGAACCAAAAATACTTCCAGGTACCATGACGACACCGGCTTCATGAATTGCTTTAAATACAAATTCCACATCATCCATGTCGTATGGATACTTTGCCCAGACGAACATGCCGCCAGATGAAGGTGTTGCTGTCCAGCCGATTTTCGCTAATCCCTCCATGAGTACTTTATGGCGAAGGGAAAACTCTTTCCGCAACCGGTCCGTTATCTCTTCTCCATTATCAAGTGCCACAGCTGCCGCCTCTTGAATTGGACCGAATGTACCGTAATCCAAATTCGACTTGAGCTGTTTGATGAGTTGGATCATTTCCTCGTTCCCTGCAATATAAGCAATCCGCGCACCTGCGAGACTGAAGCTTTTGGATAGGGAATTGATCTCCATTCCAACTTCCATTGCGCCAGGTGTCGACAAGAAACTCATCGGTTGATCTCCAGTGAAATAGTATTCTGAATACGCAGCGTCATGCAAAATGATGACATTGTGTTTTTTTGCAAACTCAACAACTTCTTCAAAGAATTCTGGACTCGGCATGGCCGGCACCGGATTCCCCGGAAGGTTTAGGATCATGAGTTTCGCTTTCTCGGCAACCTCAGTTGGGACTGCTTTGAGATCTGGCAGAAAATCGTTCTCTGTTTTTAACGGCATATAGTAAGGTTCTGCACCTGCTAATTTAATACCTGCATCATACGCAACATAGGCAGGGTTTGTCGTTAAAACGATATCCCCTTCATCACAAAATGCGAAAGGAAGGTGGACCAATCCTTCTTGTGAGCCCATCGTTTGAAGTATCTCCGTTTCCGGATTTAATTGTACTCCTGAACGGCGTTTATAATAGTTTGCTACCGCTTCGTTAAACCGTTTTGTACCACCTAATGTGTATCCGTAAGAGGTTGCTAATGCACTTTGCTCAGATAGCACTTGTCTGATTTTTTCATCTGGTGGCAAATCCGGACTGCCTAGACTTAAATCGACAACGTTTGCACCCGTATTCTTCTTGGCAGTTGCTGCAGCTTTCAAGTCTCCAAAAATTGCTGGAGAAAAAATTGACATTTTCTTTGAGGGGATGATCTTCATACTGCAACACTCCTATTCATGGGCTTTTGACTTTATTTTAGCATAGGAGTGAAAAAGGATTTCATGAAAATCTAACCAATTTACAACAATTTTTGTGAATCAACTTAATCTTTAACACACGTTTTCGCTTACTTAAACCCCTAGCTTGTGAAGAGCTTCCTGCGCGACCACGCACCCTTCTACTCCAACCACCCGCGTCCAATCGTCGTATATCTCCAAAAATCGCGTCATACTTCTCCCATTCGCCGCATATCACTTCGAAACACCGCATACTTCTCCCGTTCGCCGCATATCACTCCGAAACACCGCATACTTCTCCCGTTCGCCGCATATCACTCCGAAACACCGCATACTTCTCCCGTTCGCCGCATATCACTCCGAAACACCGCATACTTCTCTAGAACGCCACATAAAACAAGTCACTTCGGATTCGTCACATCCCCCACAAACAGCGCAGCTCCCGTTTCCTCATCCTTAATCACCAAGAAAAACGGTCGATTTACTTCCATATAGAATGGATCTCCTGGTGGAGCAGATGTCACACCCATTTCTGTTCCAGTAACAGCCGCAGCTTCCGTTCCTTCTTCATTCACATCAAGATAGGTTTTCTGCTTCACCGAAGTGATTAACACGTTCCCATCCTCCACCATTTTAGTAAAATCAGCATCTTTCGTGAATGCTTGCTGCATACCGAGCGCATTTAACGCTTCATTCAGTCCTGCTTCATACTCTAACTTGAACTTCGGCAACAGCAGCGTGCCTTCCATTTCAGTGAAAGCAGTTTGCAGTAGCATTTCCCAGTTCTCAGTAGACAATTTCTCCTTGAATCCTTCTAAATTCGTATGCTCATTCGGAAGGACAACCGTCATACTCATTTCACCATTTGCGTACGGGAGTCGAACTGCTTGGAATTCATTGTTCGCCATATAGGCTAATTTTCTTTCCAGCTTCATGAATGGAGCGACTTTTTGATACCTCGAGTTCACATGAAACACACGCTCTTCCGTATCTTTTTTATCAAACGGATGCTTCCAATCGCCTTTAAAATAGATGGCGTTCAAAAGCATCGCGACGAGATTTTCATCAAGCGGACTTTCCACCATTTTATCGATTTTGTCATTCGTCGCTTTTTTGACCCAGTCATTAATTTTCTTTACAGAATCACTGCTGGCCACTTCAATCCGTTGCGTTTCTGCATTAAAATAATCCTTCGTCCGTTGCGCGAAGTCCTTTGTAAACGCATAGTCTTTATTCAACCAAATTGAATTGGCAATCCGTAACTGAATATCTTCGCTGTCTTTGTTTAACATGGTCAAGAGAGCGGCATTTGCTTTATTCAATTCCATTGCATCTATGCCTTCAGCTTGCATCGCTTTCGCCATTTCAACTTTCGTATCTCCATCCGCCCCGTTATAGACCATTGCTAATGCCATGAATAGACTTGTCGGAGAGAAAAAAACATTTCCATCATCATCGGTTTGAATTTCGTCTAATAGCTTATACGCTAAGTCATTATTCGGTGCGACAATTTTTTCGTAATCTGTCACCTCGTATTCCACCCCTTCCGAAATCACCAGATTGCCATTACTTGAACTTGTACCACAACCCGATATTGCGACCAACAAACCCGCTCCGACTAGCGTTGCTTTTAGTTTCTTCTTCATATCCATCACCATCCTCATGCTTCAGTAGACGATCATTCGTTATGCAGAATGAATTGCGCGCTCCAACTTTTCAGAATAGGCCTGAAGTGAATTCTTATCACTCATCGTAACGGCGAACGGATCGCCGATTGTTATGATCGCTTTTCTGTATTTCCAAGCTTCCTTAAAGCTAGCAGGCCCATTGTAAGTGACAGGTACGATTGGAACTTTAGCTAAATTAGCAATTGTCACCGCTCCCCTTTTTACAGAGGTATCTTCTGTTGACCTTGTACCACTCGGAAAGATGCCAACCACTTCACCTGATTTCAGTAACTTAACAGGAATTTTTATACTGCTTGGCGAAGGATTTTCTCGGTCGATAGGAAATGCATGAATACTTGTCAAAAAACTACCGATTTGTTTTCTCGAGAACAATTCTTTCTTTGCCATAAAATGAATGGGCTTTGGTAATGAAATACCAAGTGCAATAATTTCAAGCCAGCCACGATGTGAGCATGTAATGATATATCCGCCACTCACAGGTAATTTATGCAGATCTTTCAACTCGATTTTAGCAATAAAAAAGAAAATCATTTTAGCGATAAACGCAACAAATTTATACATTGTATCCTCCGATTTGCAAGAGCAGTTTGTATGTCAATCCAATTATATACAAACTGTAACTATTTACAAATTGAAAGGAACAGTTACAGCTTTACCACAAATTACGCTAGATGGTCTCTTTAATCACTGAAACAAGTTTATGAGTGTAAATACGGATTTATTCGTTACCCTGGACCTGTTAGGGGATGGCATTTCAGTTTGCTAGGATCATATACAAAACGCCAAGAGCGATACGTCTCTTGGCGTTTACACATTTAGCAGTTATTCAAACGGCCACCCTGGCAGCATATGGCTCAGCTTTTTGTCTTCCCGGTAACCGAGTACATATTCAGCTTGCATAATCGTATGAATCTCACGTGTTCCTTCGTATATGACAGGTGCTTTGGAATTGCGCAAGAAGCGTGCAACCGGGTACTCATCAGAGTAGCCATACGCACCATGGATTTGGAAAGCATCGTCTGCCGCTTTATTCGCAAAATCACATGCTTGCCATTTTGCAAGTGACGTCTCACGCGTATTGCGGACACCTTTGTTCTTTAACTCACCTGCTCGATAGACGAGTAAGCGGCTCATTTGATAGCCTGCTTCCATATTCGCAATCATTTGTTGGACGAGTTGATGTTTGCCGATCGGCTTGCCAAACGTTTCGCGGTCATGACAATAGTTCACGCTTTCTTCTAGACATGCCATAATGAGTCCGACAGCCCCCGCTGCAACGGTAAATCGACCGTTATCAAGTGATGCCATCGCGATTTTAAATCCTTCGCCTTCTTCACCAAGAAGATTAGCAGCCGGCACCCGCATATCTTCAAAAAATAGTTCACCCGTATTTCCAGCACGGATTCCGTATTTCCCTTTGATTGCTTTGGATGAAAAGCCTGGCGTGGAACGTTCAACGATAAATGCACTAATGCCATGGTGCTTTTTAGATTTATCCGTATACGCGAAAACGAGGAAGTGGTCGGCAATGTCGCATAATGAAATCCACGTCTTCTGGCCATTAATAATGTAGTCATCGCCATCGCGCACTGCAGTTGTTGCCATCGCAGCAACGTCCGAGCCTGCCCCTGGTTCAGTAAGGCCAAATGCTCCCACTTTTTCACCTTTCGCTTGCGGGACTAGGTACTTCTGCTTCTGTTCTTCCGTTCCCCATTGCAAGATCGACATCGAGTTCAGCCCGATGTGGACAGAAACGGCCGTACGGAACGCCGTGTCCCCACGTTCCAACTCTTCGCAAAGGATGGCCAATGAATTGTAGTCCATGCCGCTACCACCGTATTGTTCTGGAATACAAACACCCATAAAACCTAGATCGGCAAGCTTCTTCCAAATCGCTTGGTCGAAACCACCTTCCGCATCCCAACGTTGGATGTGGGGCATAATTTCTTCATCCACAAATTGTCTTGCCGTCTTACGCAACATTTGCTGCTCATCTGTAAAGTCAAAATTCAACTTCTCCGACCCCTTTCCACTCTCCGCTATCAAACATGTGCTTCTTGGGTTTTTACCGTCTCTTCAATGATAACTCCGCGTTTTTTCATCTCTTCAATGTACGGTTCTCCTGGAACGATACATTCAGGAGGATGGACGCCACGCTTTGTTATCGTTCCATTGCCAATCATTTGGGCAACAACGGAAATCGTGTTTGCGGTCGCTCTTGCCATTGCGGTTTCATTCACCGTCAAATCCTTTTCCGTCACAAGATTATACTCGTACGTTGCAGGCATGCCATGCGCTTCGCCACTTACGATGACGCGAAGTAGAACCGCGTCAGATTTATCTCCTAAACGCAACTGGGGTGATAATTGCTCGCGCATGACGTCACGAACTTTTACGGACTGTCCATTGACTGTCACTTCGTTGTCACGGGACAACAACCCTAAGTCGACGAGCAGCTGGAATTTCTCTGCATGCCCTTTGTAACGGATTGTTTTGTATTCCAACGTTTGGACGTCCTTGAATGTCTTCGTCAATGTCGACGTACCGCCTGACGTATGGAACGCTTCCAGTTCCCCGTATTTATCAAAATGAATCGTTTCGACTTCAGACAATGAAGGAATTTCCTTCAGTTCGCCATTACGAATCACATGGGAAGGATCTGTATAGTGGTCGAATACCCCTTCTAGCGAAAAAACGACATTATAGTTCAGTGGCAGTTCCGGCTCAACTGGAATTCCCCCTACATAGAGCTTGATGGATTCGACTTTCTCCAGTTTTCCTGCGCCATACCCCGTTAGAATATTGATCATCCCAGGTGCAACACCTAAATCGGGAATAATCGTTACCCCTTTTGCTTTCGCTTCTTCTGCCAATTCCAGCACCGCGTCCGTCGCACCACCGATATGTCCCCCTAAATCGATCGAATGGACGCCGATATCGACGGCCATTTTTGCAACTTTTTCATTAAATGTATAAAACAACGCATTGATGACAACTTCCCCTAGTCCCATCACTTGCTTTAATTGCTCATCATCCGTCGCATCCAATTTAATGACTTCAAGCTTATCGGACTGCAGTTTTTCCGCAAAATCCTCCGCTTGCTGTGTATGCAAGTCTGCTAGATATACGTTTGTGACACCAGCACTTTGCACAAGGTCACGTACGGCCTCTTTCCCCATCAATCCTGCACCGAGTACGACTACTTTCATATGAACATCTCCCATTCCACTAGATTTCACCGAGACAACTACCTGTTTGCCTGTATCGAATCCCTTTCGGTAGTTTATGAGTCAATTACACTGTGCTCAATATACAAGAGCATCAAGCACCTATATCTCTACTGCTTTACTCCGTATCAATTTGCGCGCGTTGCAATTTTCCACTGAAATCAACATAAATGCTCTTCCACTCCGTGAACACGTCAAGTGCCGCCACGCCTGAATCGCGGTGACCGTTCCCTGTCCCTTTCGTCCCCCCGAACGGCAGATGGATTTCAGCACCCGTCGTTCCCGCGTTCACATAGACAATCCCTGTATCCAAATCACGTTGTGCGCGGAACACTTTGTTTACGTCTCTCGAGAAGATGGAACTGGAAAGGCCGAAAATGACACTATTGTTCACTTCGATCGCTTCATCCAAACTACTGACTTCAATTAGAGACACGACCGGACCAAAAATTTCTTCTTGTGCCAAGCGACTATCCCACTTCACATCCGTAAATAATGTCGGTTCGAAATAATGGCCGTTTGCTAAGTCCCCTTCTGTTAGCACATTGCCTCCTGCTAACAACTTCGCGCCTTCCTCTTTTCCGATTTCAACATACTTCTGGATTTTCTCGATCGCTTTTGCATTGATAACTGGTCCAATTTTGACGGACTCGTCCAACCCGTTCCCAATTGTTAACTGTTGCATAGAAGCTAACAGTTTCTCTTCCAGTTCCTCTTTAACATCTTTATGCACAATGACGCGACTACATGCCGTACAACGTTGACCCGCTGTTCCGAATGCACTCCATAAAATCCCTTCGACTGCCAAGTCAATATCTGCATCATCCATAACGATGACCGCGTTTTTACCGCCCATTTCAAGTGATACTTTCTTCAAATGACGTCCGCCTGTTTCTGCCACGTGGCGACCCGTATCTGTTGAACCTGTAAACGAAATGACACGCACATCAGGGTGCTCAATCATGGCCGTTCCCACTTCCGATCCAGATCCGAACACGATGTTGGCAACTCCAGCAGGCAACCCTACCTCTTCGAAAATCTTCGCCATTTCATAGGCCATCATTGGTGTTTCCGTAGCAGGTTTCCACACAAACGTATTGCCTGCAACGATTGCCGGAAACGATTTCCACGTCGCAATTGCCACTGGGAAATTCCACGGTGTAATCAAACCAACAACCCCAATTGGCGCACGGACGCTCATCGCAAATTTGTCTTGCAACTCAGAAGGAACTGTTTCCCCAAACAATCTTCGTCCTTCCCCCGCCATATAGAACGCCATGTCAATTCCTTCTTGCACTTCGCCACGGCCCTCTTCAATGACCTTCCCCATTTCTTTCGTCAACACTTGTGCAAGGTGCTCTTTCCTTTCTTTCATGACATTCCCGATTGCATATAAGTAATCCGCCCGTTTAGGTGCAGGTACGAGCGCCCAATCTTTCTGCGCTTTTTTTGCAGCCGCCACAGCCTGGTCCACGTCTTGTTTAGTTGATAAACGAACTTGCGCCAATTCTTCCCCGGTTGCCGGATTCGTTACCGCTGCAAATTCAGCACCTCCGTCTTCTTGCCAAGCTCCACCGATAAAGTTTGTCAAACGCATTTAGAAATTCCCCTTTCTAGTACACATAATTTATTGCAAACGCTTCCACTTTCTTCATTTCGACATAATCCTATTAGAATCCTTCATTTTCTCAGAATAAAATTAAAAATCCCAAGAAGTTTAAAACTCCTTGAGATTTTTTTCTGCGAATTATTCTTTTACCGGTTCTAGTGGAGATGAAGTGACTTTTTCACTTCCCTCACCTATTACAAAATCCGGCTGATTCGGTTTAACTCGTTTAACGAAGAACGCTAAAAATAACGCAACGACCGCGATAAATGCAGAGACGAGGAATGAGTAATTTATTCCTTCCAGCATCGATTTCAACATAATCTCTTGTTGCACCGCAGCTGCATCGCCACTTGTAGTACCGGAAGTAGCTGCTTCTTGTGCCAACTCCGCACCCGCACTCTCCATCCGTTTCGTCATAATCGTCAACAAGATGGCAGAGCCGATTGCGCCAGACACTTGTTGCAAGGTATTGTTCATCGCCGTACCATGAGGATTTGAACGCATCGGCAATTGGTTCATCCCGTTCGTCATAATCGGCATCATGACCATTGACATACCAAACATTCGCACAGTATACAAAGCCATTAAATAATAGTAGCCTGTATGCAATTCGAGTTTACTCAAATAGAACGTAGATATGACGGTAATGACAAGCCCTACGAGTGAAATGAACCGTGGACCATATTTATCGAAAATCTTTCCTGTAATCGGCGACATGAGGCCCATTACAATCGCACCTGGCAACATGAGGATCCCTGCTTCAAACGGGGAAATCCCTCGGACATTTTGTACATACAATGGCGTCAAAATCATACCAGAGAACATTGCGACAGACATGACAATTGAAATGATGGACGCGAGTGCAAACATCGGATGCTTATAAATCCGGAAATCGAGCATCGGGTCTTTCATTTTCAACTGACGGATGACAAAGAGCACGACAGATATTGTACCAATCGCTATTGTTCCGTACACAATTGGTGAGCCCCATCCTTTATCACCCGCAGAGCTAAATCCGTAAAGCAATCCACCGAATCCGATACTGGATAAAATGAGCGAGAAGACATCCAGTGTCACATCACGGTTCGGTGTAATGTTTTTCAGTTTATACAACGCTAACAAGATCGATAAAACCCCGAACGGCAAGACGATCTCAAACAGCGTTCGCCAAGAATAATGCTCAACAACCCAACCGGACAAAGTCGGTCCGATTGCAGGCGCCGTAAACATGACAAGACTGAACATCCCCATTGCTGTACCCCGTTTTTCAATCGGGAACGCGACTAGCATAACATTCATCAAAAGAGGCATCATCATCGCTGAACCGGAAGCTTGAATCATTCTGGCAACGATGAGTAAGCCAAAATTAGGTGCATAGATTGCGAGCGCCGTACCAATCGTAAACAACGTCATCGCCGTTAAAAACAATCTTCGGTTTGAAAACTTTTGGATAAAAAACGCACTTGCCGGAATCATGATCCCATTTACTAACATAAATCCTGTCGTCAGCCATTGGACTTCTGATGGCTTCACCGAAAACTCTGTCATAATTGACGGTAAAGCAATATTTAATAATGTATTGTTCAAAATCGCAACGAATGCTCCAAAAAACAAAATGGCAATCATGCCGTAAGGAGGCTTCTCGTGCATTTTCTTTAAATCAATTTCCATTTCCCATCCTCCATCTATTTTCTATTGAACGATTTTATAGTGGTTCGACTACCGCGAAGGTTATTTGTACTGAGTGTTCAACAATAGTATTATTTTATACTGACAGTCCAAATTACGCAAATACGTAAACGTTTTCATTCCAAAATATTTTTTTATCATTGCTACAACGCCTTATTTTCGTTACGATAGGAATTGAACTGGTAGTATAAAATGAATTTTACAAAAAGGTGATCTATATGAATGATCGAAAGTTGCATGTCCTCTTAACTGCCCAAAGACTATTTATTGATAAAGGGTACGTCACCACATCGATTCAGGACATCATCGAGGCTGCTCAAATCTCCAAAGGGACGTTTTACAATTACTTCTCTTCAAAAAACGAGTGTCTGATGGCCATTTTTGAATTTGCCCATGAAGAAGCGATTGTCCGTAGACGTGAATTAATGCACGGCAAGGACAAGCGCGATAAAAATATATTAGCGGAACAAATTTTGGTACGCATGCACGTCAACCGCGAGCATAATTTATTATCGATTTATGAAGCAGTCTTTTATTCTGGTGATAATGAATTGCGGAGCTTTGTACGCAAGCGGCATTTAATGGAGTTGAAATGGCTAACAACCCGACTTACCGACGTTTACGGCGAAGAAGCAGAACCGTATGTACTCGATTGTGCGGTCATGATTTTAGGCGTAATCCAACACCTCATACACTTCTTATCTTCTGCAACAGAAGCGATTGCGATCGACGACTTGGTCCACTTCACGATTCGACGCGTTGACGCCATAATGGAGGATATGATTCGGAATGAAGATACGTTGCTTGGCAATAATTATTTGGCTGCTTTAACGATTGCTGCTGAAACGCCGATATCTAGGACAGACTTGTTAGTGGAAAAGCTTCAAAAGTTTCTCGTGCGCGTTGAAAAAGAGGAGTTATTTGATGCGATTCAAATGACGCAATTTCTCTTGGACGAAATGAATAAAACCAATTCGAATTTAGTCGTCATCGAAGCACTCATTCCGACTTTCCAGAAGTTGTTCAAAGGGACACGGCTCTACTATCGTTCGACAGAAATTGCCACTCTTCTTTTGCAATATATTGATATTGAGAAAGGGACAGTTCCGCCAACCAAGTAACTTGTTAGGCCTCCAACTGTTGGTGATGGCGATGAATGTCCCATTTGCGAGCCGCTACATGGAGGTAACGCGGTAAGGTTCATGGTCTTCTATTTTATTAAAGATAAAATGAAACTTCCGGTATTGTTTTTACGTAAAATCAGATACAAATACGAGGAGGTTACGAGTGATGAACAATCATGAAATTGATTACAAGTTATATGGCGACGATATGCAGTTTGTGGAAGTGGAACTTGATCCACAGGAGACGGTTGTAGCAGAGGCCGGGTCGTTAATGATGATGGATGATAGCATCGTCATGGAAACGATCTTCGGAGATGGTTCAAGCAATTCGGGTGGAGGCTTCATGGGGAAACTGATGGGCGCAGGTAAACGTCTGTTGACCGGTGAAAGTTTGTTCATGACTACATTTACGAACAACGGAACGGGTAAAAAGCATGTTTCATTTGCAGCGCCTTACCCTGGTAAGATCATTCCACTCGATCTTAGCGAGTACAACGGTAAAATTATTTGTCAAAAAGATGCGTTCCTAGCTGCTGCTAAAGGGGTTTCTGTAGGCATTGAACTTCAACGCAAACTCGGAACCGGGTTCTTTGGCGGCGAAGGATTCATCATGCAAAAGCTTGAAGGAGACGGCATGGCATTCGTTCACGCAGGTGGAACGATTATCGAGAAAACACTATCCGCCGGCGAAACGTTGCGTGTCGATACAGGTTGTCTCGTCGCAATGACGCAAGACGTAGATTACAACATTGAAATGGTAAAAGGTGTGAAAACCGCATTATTCGGTGGAGAAGGCCTCTTTTTCGCTACCCTCCGCGGACCGGGTAAAGTATGGATCCAATCCTTACCGTTCTCTAGACTCGCAAGCCGCGTCTTCGCAGCAGCACCACAAACACCAGGCGGCTCTCAAGATGAAGGCAGCATCGCAGGTGGATTGTTCAACATGCTCGGCGGGAAATAACTGTAAACTCAAAGCGCCCAAAATACCGGGCGCTTTCTTTCTATTTGAAATTGTTTTGGTGCCTGTCCCCGAAACGATTCAGAATCGTTCCGGGGACAGGCACCTTAAAAATCGAGTAGGAGGGAGTGATTAACTCCCGTCCTCTCACACCACCGTACGTACCGTTCGGTATACGGCGGTTCAATAACTTAAGTACCGACGCTCATACAAGTGATTCAAGTCTTTCAGACC
>NZ_JAUBDI010000012.1:0-114289 GCF_033253735.1 Sporosarcina saromensis
ATTTACCTCCTGTGAACTTAATGCCCAACAGGAGTGTAAGTATTTTTTCAGATGTTGGCAAGTGGCCTTTTTTTTATACATAAATTAGCTGCCGTTTTCTACATTTCTAGTGTGCCATAAACAGGATATGTAATTGGAGTGATTGAACTGAATTTCACTGTACACAGGCCCCGATTTAAAAATCTATAAATTTATTTTCGCCCCTATGTATCCTTTTCGCTAACCCGCATCTATATAAAGAGTGAAAGGGCTGTTCACAATGGAAAGGGGAAGATGAAAATGAAACAAGGTTGGATTAACTTGCAGGGATCACTGATTGACAAGCCGGTGTGGAGAGAGACAACAAACGAAGAGAAATCGACGTTTATCACAATGCTGGCGTGTGTGAATGATCGCGAAGAAGAAGGGGTTTGGAAAAATGAAACGATGACCGTTAAACCAGGACAGCTGCTCACAACTTTAGGAGCATTTGCTAGACAGGTCCACTACTCAATGACAAGCGAGAAGGTCAAGGTTGCTTTAGAAACACTCGCTCGATTAGACGTTTTGAAGTATGAAATACATGGACAAGACTTGCTCATTACAGCTTTGGAGTGGAACCGGTTTGACGGAGGGGAAGCATCGAGGAGACAATGCTAAGCTTTTGGGGCTTATACAAGTATGAGGAAATGAAAAATACGAGGAGTGTGTATGATGAAAAACAAATATTATGGACATTTTAAGTTCGAGAGTCATAGGGAGTTAATGAAAGCATCCTTCCATCATAGAAATTACCACGAAGGCGTTTTGTCGAAAGAAGACCTCGACGTAATTGAATGGATTGTGATGCACAATTTAGGATACTGTGCACCAAATATGAGGGAGCAAGCGCATACACTATTCAAGCTGCCTTACGCCACGATCGATCGTTCACTTGAAAAACTGATCACGCTCGGCATTATTGAACGGATTGAAACAGAACGTGACGGTACTTCGATTACGCTCTATCCGTTGCTGCCTTTCAGTAAGAATCTTGACAATGACTGGGTACCAGAAAAAGGCAAAAGAGTTTTCATCATCGATGAAGATTTCATACGGTTCCTTAATGGTACAGAAAATCGTGTAACGAAGTAGACAACTCTGAAGACGACAGGATGATAAGTTGACCCGTTCATCTTAATCGAACACTTAGTATACTCTCATTATAAAACGCCTGAACGTTTCGCGCCAATGTTCAAGGCGTTTTTGTAATTTTGTCGGTGCCTGTGCCTGAAACATTCATGTTAATTCAGCCAATTTGAATGGTTATGTAAGAAATAATATAAAACACAACGCCTACAACATTCTGAATTTATATATATCCAATTGTAGTGAATTAACTGAATTCAACCTTGCGCAGGCACCCTGTTTTCATTATAAAATTATTTTTCGAAAATACATAAATCCATACCAACAATAAGAAGATAGAGCTCTTGACTGCTGAGATTCTCTTTTAGGATTACCCAGAGCCAATTTAAATGGTCGGAAGCATCTTTGTGATCAAAAATGAAAATGGCTCCTGTTTTACAACCATCATTATATTCAAATTCATTTTCAATGAAGTCATACTCTACTAAGTTCTCGAAGGCGTCATTTGAATTTTCTTCCGATATTCTTTTTCCCACTCCTTGAGTTAATAGGAGATATTCGTCATCTATGTTTTTGAGATTGTCAAACAGTCATATAATAATTGTCGTTCTTTAGATGAAAGTAATTCTAAATTATTACTAAACTGATTTAAGACTAAATCAATATCATGTTGTAGCGTGTTATCTATTTCGCAATCATTCATTTCTAAAATTGAATATAGATTATCGAAATTATTTGGTAAGACCGCCTTCTTATTTGTTAAGATTCGATTGTTAAATGTTTGTTTTAACATATCGAAATTTATAGAAAGATAACTTATAAATTTATTTTGTTGCGCATCATTCAAACCTTTAAACACATTAACGAAATCTACAGGGGTCATGATATCATATGGGATATCTGATTCAACTGATGTAGGTGCTTTCTCCAAATTCCAAATTACTATAAGAATTTTTGAGTAATTCTTTTCTAATTTATGCTTTTTAAAAAGGTTAAGTGTTGTAGTGATTTTGTTTTTTGTATTTTGAGAAGTGACTTGGACTGCAATTTTATTTTTTATATCACCTAAATCGATTCCTGGGTGATTTGCTTGCTCACTTTCTAAAAATTTCAAGTTGAAACCGAATAAGGTATTTAAAATGTCTTTTGTTACTAATTCCAATTCTTTACTGAAATCATATTGACCTAATTTATTTTGTAACTTAGTATAAGTTACAATTTGAGTAAAGCATTCGATGATTTGTTCTGTGTTCTTTTGATTAATTGTTTTCATAATATCTCACCCCTCATATATTAGTTGTAAGAGCTCTTTCCGATAGAATTTCCAGTTAATCCGGTCAGCTGTAGCACCTGTTGAATTTCCTATAGGAAATGATCGACTTTTGTAACTGTGCCAGAAACATTCATGTTAATTCATCCAATTCCCATGGATATGCAATAAAAAAATACAAACACATCAACTACCACAACTCATTTTTAGCTATATGCAATTGTAGTGAATTAACTGAATTAAACCTTGCACAGACACCCGGTTTTGATTCTGCATAGGAGTGTCGACAAAAAACTCCATTCTAAACTCAGGTGATGTAGGGGCTACTTCTTTTCCATCTATTCTAAATTGATTGCCTCGTTTAGTAGTTATCGTTTTAGTTTTCATAGGTTCCTCCTAGTCCCCGCTATCTTTTAATTGTTGTCTGGATCCTGATATACTTCTATTAGGAATTTTGCTAATGTTACTCCAGCATTAACTGCTAACCGTGCATGATAAGGTTTTAATCCACTTTCATTTTTAACTTTACCATGCCCAGTACCGTAGGCATTTCTAAGCTCAGCAATACCTATTACAATTTGCCCCAAATTATTTAAAGTTCTTTTAACAGTTTGATGAGCTTTATTCGCATCTTCAACATCATCTGGAATTAATTCTATATTTTTATGGACAGCTTTAATTAATTCCGGAAGATCAAAGTCATCAATATTTCCCTCAATTTCATTCTTAAGAATGGTCTTTAAAACTGTTTCGACCATTTCTTTTGTTGTACCGATAGCAAGCTCAGGATCATCCTCCAAAGAATCATAAATACGTTTTAACTGCTTTGATAAGTCAAATTCTTCCGTATCAAGTGGATTATCCTCTAATAAATGTGCCGGTTCTTCATCTAAATATAGTTCTTTATATAAATCCATACGTTTTCTTTGTAGCCACTCTTTTAAGCTTACAAATTCCGCAATCTTTTCTAATTGACTAGTATTTCTTCCAATATCTTTTAACACGTCTATAACATTTTGTGTATAATCGGGATCACCCCAATTTAAGCTGCGAATAAGGCGATTATGGTCTTCAATAGTATCTACCTCGTCTATTTCATAAGCAAGTTTTGTCCAATCACTTGCATCAAATTTAGATTCAATAGCCAGTCCAAGTGCATAAATGAGACGATTCTTATTTTCAGTGTTTAACATAGATCCACCCCAGCAATTCAGATATTATGCATATCAGTCGTATTCCGCCAACCCATTTCCTAATCTCTACTAAACAAATCTCTTGTGTACACCTTGTCCTCTACATCACGTAGATCATCGGACAATCGATTAGCAACGATCACATCCGAAACTCTCTTAAACTCTTCAAAGTCATTAATTACTCTGGAATTAAAGAATGTCTCCTCATAAAGTGCCGGCTCATATACAACAACTTCAATACCCTTAGCTTTAGTGGACGGTGCCTGCGCCAGATACATTCATGTTAATTCAGACAATTTGTATGGATATGCAATCAATAAATACAAACACACCAACTACAGCAACTCAATTTTATGTATATACAATTGTAGTGAATTAACTGAATTCAACCTTGCACAGGCACCTGATTTCAACTTTTTTATTCATATTTATCCCCCACCCCCTTTTCCTATAATTTATAAACATCTTCAAATGAACAAATATTTTTGGTATCAAGGACGAGCTTATTCTTAATAAGTTCCATATTACTTTTTATCTGGTCATGCCCAACCATAATTACTAGGATCTCAATCTCATTTAAAAAACCCTCAAAATTCAAGAATTGATGATCTACAATTCTTTTCTTTACGAATGGATCAAAGACTTTAACACCAAAAGCTAAGTGCTCATCCATTCTTTCTAGTAATTGAAGTGTAGGGCTTTCTCGTGTATCACCAACATTCTCTTTATAAGCTAAGCCATATAATCCAACTTTTGATATATCCTTAATATTATGCTCTCTCATGATATCTCTTATTCTACCAAGTACATGCCTAGGCATAGAATCATTAATTTTTCGTGCTGTTAAAATCAAATTTGTTAAATCTGGATAGTCTCCAACCAAGAACCAAGGGTCCACTGAAATACAATGGCCTCCAACACCGGGGCCTGGTTGTAAGATATTAACTCGGGGGTGCATATTTGCGATTCTAATAATTTCATAAACATCCATATTATCGGTACGGCAAATTTTCGCTAACTCATTTGCGAAAGCAATATTAATATCTCTATAGGTATTCTCAACAACCTTAGACATTTCTGCTGATCTTATATCGGTTACAACAATATCTGACTTACAGAATTTCGAATATAATCCTTTAACTTTCTCTCCAATTTCAATGTCATCTGCTCCTATTGTTCTTGAATTGTGTTCAAGCTCGTAGAGCATATTTCCCGGTATGATTCTTTCCGGAGCATGTACTAAATGAATATCAGTTCCTATAATAAAGTCTTTTTTTTCAATTTCGAGTCGTATATGTTTATCGATTGTTCCAGGTGAAATTGTTGATTCAATAATTATTATTGAACCTTTTTCACAAATATTAAGTACGCTATTTAAAGCTGAGATAACATACTTTGGATCAAGCTTTTTACTGTTTTTATTGTAGGGAGTTGGTACTGCAAGAACATAAGTATGCGTCTTCTGATATTCAGTTGTAAATTTTATTCCATTTGTTCTGGCATGTTCAAACAGTTCCTCTAGCCCTTCTTCTTCAAAAGTTAGCCTTCCTTCTGACAATGAATTTATTAAATTAGTATTGTAGTCAGTTCCTACAACACTAATGCCGTGTTTAGCAAACATAAGTGCAGTAGGTAAGCCAATATAACCAAGACCTATAACATTAATTACTGACAAAATTTCCATCACCTTTCTTTTGGTGTTTTTTTAAACTAAAGGTTGTTATTACGAGCATTAGAATAATTTTCAAAAAGTTTACAATTAATATTGAGTAACAAAATCCCATTAATCCGTATTTTGACATACCTAAAAAACCTAGTAATATATATAGAAGAAAGTATACTCCCTGGATGATTGGCTGCCACATTGCATTGCAGAATCTTAATAGTGTTGGTTGAATAGTGTTCCCTAGAATAAAAACTGCAGCAACTAGATTTGCTATATAAAAGTATGGCAATGCACTACTAGCAAGTGTTGGATATAATAGTTTTATAATAGGAATGCCAACTAGTATAGTAATGATATAGAAGAAAAAAGTTACTATTGTAAAACTACCAACTCTTGCATAAAATTGTTTAATGGTAAGCCTTGTTTCTTTAGCGTAATAAGTTAGTAAAACGCCTGTTATAGGTATCATAACAATCCCAACTGTTTTCCCTAAAAATGATGCAACGTTATATATTGCAACCTGTTCTGCTCCCAAAACTGGATATATATAAAATCTATCCATATAGGTAATCAATGTGGATAAAACAGCAGCAGAAAAAATATATAAATATTTCTTTATAGTTTTTTTAAATAGAGGAGTGCATTTGAATCTATCATGTAACACTTTAGCCGTAAAAAAAATATATATGCAGGCAAATAGCTCACCTAAGATAAAAGTAAATACCCATATTTGAGTAATATAAGTTATGATTATCCCAAGTATATATCCAATAAAACCAAATACACTGACATATAAAGTTTTTTTATAATTTATTACTATTCTATAACTTACTGAATAATAAGCTCGGAATAATAGAAGGGATGATATCAAAGTACACCCAACAACTGTAAAATTAAAATCCTTTAATATTATACTTGTTAGTGTAGGTACAGCTATGATATTTACAATAAAAATAAAACAAAACATTAAATTATAATCGCCATTTAGATGCTTTTCTTCATATTCAGACTGAAGTAATAATCTAGTATTATTTAATGGATTCCCTAAAGAAACACCTATTACATTAACAACTCCCATGATTGTTAACATTAACCCATATTCCTCACTAGATAAAAATCTACTTAAGTAAGGATAAGCTAGTATTTGTGTTGCTAGCGTCAATAGTAATGTAGCTATAATGTTTAATGTAAAGTCTTTAAATATTCTAGATTTAAGCTTATTAATATACTTATTTAACATCATTAACATCCCGTTCAATATTAGATAATGTAAACTTGTGATTACCTTTTATTCTGACTCTAGATGAACCTGTATCATCACTCTTTAGAACACTTGAATTCAATAACAATAACATAATCATCATCAAACCCATTCCGCCAGTTAATAAGGTTGTTAGTAGAGCCGTATCATTCAAAACAAACATTATATAACTAAAAGATCCTACTACAACATAGATAGGAAGATCTCTTGTTGACGCATCAATAACATTTAATATAATTCCAAAAATTAACGCTACAATTATCATTACTAAAATTCCACCATTTGCATATGCATCTGCAAATATGCCTGTATTTGAATTTGAACCCACACCATTATGAGAAAAGAATCTACCGATTACAAAACCAATCTTCTCTCCAAAAGGACTTTCAACCATAAGAATTTTCCCAATAATACCATCAGCAAAATGGAGTTTATCTCTGACATTGAAAAATTCATAGTATTGGAATTGTATTTGCGCAGGAATAAAAGTGAGCCTATATGGGATTGCCCTTCTAAGTGCATCTGTGATCATTAATGTATCTAAAAGATATGCAAAAATATTCAATAAAGACATTGATAAAGCCATCTCACGGATAAAATTGTTCCTTTTTGTTATAATTATAGTCATTATCAATACTCCTATTGAAAATAAAAAAGCTTTATTACCAAAGCTCAGATACATCATTAATTGTAAAACTAAGATTGGTAGCATTAATAAGTATTTCCGTTGAAAATAAAAATAAGTAAAAAAGAAAGGACAAAGTACTTTAGTACTCCAATTCATCAAATAGCCTGAAATTCCAGCCAGGTCATATTCTGATCTCAAATTATAAATCGAGTCAAAGTTAAATGCCCGAGGATCTATACCCCCTCTTATATAAATCAAGTATAATGTCATAAAAATATACAAAAAAAACATAAAACTTAACCAAACCTTAGATGTTCGATCTTTTATGTTTATTGAAGATAATTTTATCTTTAATACTAAACATATAATTATGGACGATAAGATAACAAAAGTAGTATATAAAAGACTTTGATTATTAAGCCAATAATAAGAAAGTGTTGGTATAATTAAAAATATTTTCAAAATAACAAACAGATAAGTTGATGGTCTACTTTTGTCCTTAGGAGAAAAGAGCACCAATATAAAAAGAAATATATTTGATAACCAAAAGCCCTCTATATTTATTTGCATAGTTAGTCCACTATAACTATATCTTGGAGAAATAACGAATGCATACATAAACTCAATTACAAATTTATATATTATCAAATAAAAGAAGACTTGTTTACTTGAAAATTTATTTAATGCTATGGTTCCCTCCAAATCTTTCCACCTCTTTTTGAATTATACCTATATATTCGTTAGCAATATCACTATAGTTATAGTTAGTTTTGACGTACTCAATAGCGTTCTTTCTAATTTGCTTGTATTCATCTTCTGGAGTATTTATATAATTTAATACTTTCATTCTGAAATCTTCTACATCACCTGCTACAAAAGTTCTACCATTGTTATTAGATAATCTTTGAATATTGATATTGTTATTTTCAGAAACTACAGGTAAACCACAAGCTTGAGCATCGTAAAAACTTAGACTACATTGCTTTGGAAAAACGGATAAATCTGATGCTTGATAAAATCTTGCAAGCTCAGTATATTTTTGTGTAGGAAATCGAATCACTCTACTTTCAGACTTTAAAAACATTTCTTCTACTTTTTCTCCGTATTCTCCATTTGAATTTCCTACAACAATTAATACTACATTTTTGTTAGTATCAAACTTCTTTTCAAAGGCATTAGCTAAAAGCATTCCACCCTTTGCCTCATCTAGCTTTCCTGTATATACAACAACAAAGTCATCATCACTGATATTATTATTTTTTCTAAATTCACTTCTAATATCTTTGTCTGGATAGAATAACAAAGTATCTGAACCTACAGAAATCCAAGGACTTTGTCCAAGCGGTATATTTAAAAACTTTTCAACATAGGGGTCGTCCTGCGTTCTTATAACGGGTATTTTCTTATTTATAATGATTGGAGTAAAGACATTCCTATAAATAAATCTAAATACCTTATTAAATTTATTCTTTGATGCCATTGCAAGCATATGACTATCCATAACAATTGGATAATTGTAATTCTTTAGCTTTAGTAAATATCTCATTGCAGTCAATGTATCATTTCCATGAATATACAATATATCAGGATTTATATTTTTGACAACTTCAAAAAGATCCTTTGTGAATACTGCTCTGCCACTAATAAAGCCCCTATTTTTCACTCTAATAATGTTTACTCCAGTTTTCTTCTGATAATCCTTATCCCTTTTATCAATATCCTCTTTTCCGAAAAAGCCAGTTAAATCATTAGGAGCGTTGTCCATATTGGATGTTATAATAGTAACTTCGTGTCCCTGCTGAACCATATACTTTGGTAAAATATTAATTTGATATCCAGCATCAGGGTGAAAGAAATCTTCAATGTGAATTATATTCATTGTTTTTATACCATCCTTACTCAAAATACAATTTACATCATATTTTATATTTTATAGATGTATTTTTTTACCATATCGTTAAATACTTCATTTTCTTCTTCAACTAATTTTACAAATCTCTGACACTTCTGTTCAAAAATACTCCAATTAATAGATTGGTAGTAGTTAAATAAATCAGTACATGCATTCTTATCTTGCAAATTAAATACAAATCCGAAACCAAATTGAGTGCATACTTCTTCCATATAGGTATCTGGACAAACGATAATTGGCATTCTAAGCTTAGCTGCATAATATAGTTTGTTAGATAATGCATAATCTAATAAAGGAGAGTTGTTACCATATAGGTTGTAAATAATATCTGTATCATAATAATACTCTAATGTTTTTTCAGGAGGAAATCGATCAATTAAATCCACATTGGCAATATTATTATCTAGACAAAACTTTTTTAATGAATTGGCACCTTTACCAATAAATCTTAGAAGAAAACGATCATCATCTTTAAATTTTAGTATTACTCTTTTATTTTGATCGTTAAACCTTATTAAACCAATATATGATATAACAACCCTCTCTTTATTTCGTTTTCTTTTTTCAAATCTTACTATTGTATCTTTATCTATTTTAATGTCATTATGAACAATAGTGTATTCATATTCAGGAAGGAAGCTTTTATATCCTTTTGAAGAAATAACTGTATTTGCCGACTTATTAATTAAGTTCTTTACTAAAGAAAAAAATATCTTATTTTTCTCCATCGTATAATCCCTGACGTCAACTATATATTTACCACTAAGTTTCTTTTTTAAAATTTTTTGCAACAAAATACCTACACTAGTTTGCAACAAAATAACTCCATCATAATCTTTCTTCTTAATAATATCTATAGCATATTTTCTGAACTTCACATATCCAGATATTTTTTTTAGTTTTCCTTGATTTTCCTCCATTTCATATCGGAAAGGGAAAACTTCTTTTGCTCCCATATTTTCATTAATTCCATGCCTATTCCAATATATAATGTCGTAATCACAATCAATTAGTGATATATACTTGGAAATATATGGGCATAAATATAAATTACTTAAAGTAATAAAACAAATTCTCTTTTTACTCATTGTTTTTACTCCAAACAACTCTGTTCACATAATCTGTATAGGAAAGGATAATTCGAACAACTTTTTCAGATACATTAGGCATACTATAATCTTTAACTAGTCTCAGTGTTCCCTCTCCTTGATTTTCTAATATATCCAACCCTTGTAATATTCTTTCTTTCTTAACTCCAACCATCATTACTGAGGCTTCTTCCATTGCCTCTGGTCTTTCGTGAGCTTGTCTTATATTAAGCGCTTTAAAACCTAGGATAGACGATTCTTCACTAATTGTCCCACTATCACTTAGTACCGCCTTAGCTTTTATTTGAAGCTTTACATAATCTGTGAAACCCAAAGGCTTCATTGTATTGACTAGTGGGTGGAAATTTACACCCTTTGAATCAATCATATTCCTAGTCCTAGGGTGTGTACTTACAATCACAGGCATATTATACTTTTCTGCAATAACATTTAAACTATCAATTAAATCTAGAAAATTAGTCTCTGAACTAATATTTTCTTCTCTATGTGCAGAAACAACAAAATATTTCCCTTCTTCAAGATTCAACCTTTCTACTACATCAGATTTCTCAATATCGCCTTTTCTAGAATTAAGAACTTCAAACATAGGACTTCCTGTTTTAATAATTCTATCTGCAGGTAAACCTTCTCTTAACAAATACTCTCTGGCAATATCACTATAAGTTAAATTAATATCTGCAGTGTGATCTACAATTTTTCTATTTGTTTCTTCTGGTACTCTTTGATCATAGCATCGATTTCCTGCTTCCATATGGAATATTGGAATATGACGTCTTTTTGCTGCAATAGCACATAAACAGCTATTAGTATCTCCTAGAACTAAAAAAGCGTCGGGTTTTACTTCTTCCATTATAGGATCAATTTTAATTAGTATATTTCCAATTGTTTCTACTGCAGTACCAGTAGCTGCGTTAAGATAATAGTCCGGTTTCTTTAAATTAAAATCATTAAAAAACACTTCATTTAATTCGTAGTCATAATTTTGCCCTGTATGGACAAGAGTGTGTTCTATTGCATTTGACTCTTCTAATTTATTGATTACAGCTGACAACCTGATAATCTCTGGTCTAGTGCCAACTACTGTCATGACTTTTAATTTCTTCATATGTTAAACCTCCAGGTAATAAGTGTCGGGTTTCTCTGGATCAAATAACTCATTCGCCCACATAATAGTGACCATATCTGTATCACCGAGATTCTCAATGTTGTGTGTATATCCAGTTGGTATATCAACTACTTCCATCTTTTCCCCACTGACATAATATTCAATAACTTCATTAGAATCAATTTTTCTAAAGCGAATAACTCCATGCCCGCTAACAACTAAAAACTTTTCGTTTTTTGTATGATGCCAATGGTTACCCTTTGTAATGCTTGGCTTAGAAATGTTAACCGACACTTGACCTCTTTCTGGTGTCTTAATGAACTCTGTGAATGAACCTCTATCATCTACATTCATTTTGAGTTCATAACAAAACTTATCTTTTGGCAAATAGCTCAAGTACGTACTATATAATTTTTTAGTAAATGAATTAGACATATCAGGAACTAATTGTTTTTCCCTACTTTGTTTAAAAGAATAAATCAAATCAACAATTTCACCTAGTGTAATAGTGTGAACTACTGGTACCTCACAAAAATCACCTATTACATTTTCATTACAGCTTAAAGCATTAATAAGCTCTTCAACAACATCATCAATATAAACTAAGTTCATCTTAACGTTTGGATCGTTCACATTAATTGGTAGGTCATTAGCGATATTATGGCAAAAAGTAGCAACTGCACTATTGTAATTAGGTTTACACCATTTCCCAAATACATTAGGAAAACGATATACTAGTACCTTTGCACCGGCTTGAATACCGTATTGAAATAGTAAATTTTCACCTGCTCTTTTACTTATACCATAAGGGTTGCCTAACTCGGCTTGAATAGAAGATGAAATCATTACTGGGCAGTTGTTTTGATACTTATTGAGAGTTTCTAATAATGTAGATGTAAAACCATAGTTTCCATCCATGAATTCAGATTGGTTCTTAGGGCGATTTACTCCTGCAAGATGAAATACAAAATCCGCATCTTTACAATACTCATCAAGTAAAGCTGCTTCTGTTTCCCTACTATATTCATATATATCTGTATAATTTCGGTTTCTTAACTCTACTATAAGATTTTTACCAATAAAACCTTTTGATCCAGTTACTAATATCTTCATCATTTATTCCAACCTTTCAATTCTTCATGAACATAATCAAGCATTAAGAGTTTATCTTTAATCGCCTCGATTCTTAATCGCTCCGTGTTATGAGAATTGTATTCATCTTCAGAAGATAATTTTTGATTTCCTTCTTCAAAATACTTACCATAATTAAGGTCTCTCTTATCTGCAGGAACTCTATAAAATCCACCTAAATCTTTTGCAACTACATGCTCTTCTCTTGTAAGCAAAGTTTCGTATAACTTTTCACCATGGCGAGTACCTATGACTTTTATTTCATTTTCAACATTAAATAATTCTTTAAGTGCCTGTGCTAAATCTCCAATAGTTGAAGCTGGTGATTTTTGCACCATAATATCGCCTGCTTCAGCATTTTCAAAAGCAAATACTACGAGTTCTACAGCCTCCTCCAAACTCATGAGGAATCTTGTCATATTAGGATCAGTAACTGTTAAAGGTTGTCCACTTTTAATCTGTTCAATAAATAATGGAATTACTGAACCTCTTGAAGCCATTACATTGCCATAACGTGTCCCACAAATTAATGTCCTCTCTGGATCAACCGTTTTTGCTTTAGCTACAAATACCTTTTCCATCATTGCTTTAGAAATCCCCATTGCATTTATAGGATACGCAGCTTTATCAGTAGAGAGGCATATAACTTTCTTAACACCACTTTCAATAGCAGCATTAAGCACGTTTTCAGTTCCAATTACGTTAGTCTTAACAGCTTCCAGAGGAAAGAACTCACAAGAAGGAACTTGCTTTAATGCAGCTGCATGGAAAATATAATCTACACCATGCATAGCATTCTTAACACTTGCCAAATCTCTTACATCGCCTATATAGAACTTAAGCTTTTCATTTTTATAATGCTTTCTCATATCATCTTGTTTTTTCTCATCTCGAGAAAATATCCTTATTTCTTTTATATCTGCATCTAAAAATCTTTTCATAACAGCATTACCGAAGGAACCTGTCCCTCCAGTTATTAGTAGAGTTTTATTTTTAAACACTTAATAGACCTCCAAATTATTTAACTCATTCTCCAGGCGTTCTATGAATATATTTTTATTATAATTCTGGATATAATAGTTTTGTGCATTAACACCCATTTGTTTCTTTCTATCACTATTGACAAATTCCAAAATTAGTTTTGCAAAATCTATATATTTACCAGCCGCACAACAAAGCCCACAATCTGCATCTTTTATTACAATACTAGTTTCACCATCTATTGCTCCAATAATAGGTTTACCTGCAGCCATATACGATTGAACCTTTCCCGGGAGTGTATAGGAAACATTTTTATTATTAATAAGTGTAATTAACATAGCATCTGCCATTTCATAAAAGCTAGGCATATCTTCAAGAGGTCTTCTTCCATAGTAAACTAAATTATCAAGCATATATTTACTTGCTAATTCTTTACATCTATCTAAGTTAGAACCATCACCAACAATATGAAAGCGAATATTTTTGTGATTCTTCAATTCATTTGCTGCTTGTACTATAGTTTCTACTGACTGAAATTCACCAATGTTACCAGCAAAAACAAAATTGTAAATGTCACTCTTATTACTCTCAATTACTCTTCCATCTTTATTAAGTAAAAATAAATCTTCAGCATATTGAGGAATATGGCCTATACTATCGGTTTGAAAATCAAATGTATCTTTAAAATACTTTTTAAACATACTTGATGTAACCACAATTTTATCTGCTGACTTATATATTCTTTTTGAAATAATTAAGAACAAATTAAAAATAAGAGAGCCTTTTTTTATTCCACCAACTGTTAAGCTTTCTGGCCAGAGATCTAGACAATATAACAATAACTTTTTTTTATATTTCTTTTTATATATGATTGCTGGTATTGCCATCATAACAGGTGAAAGCTGATTAACAAAAACTACATCATATTTATCTCTTAAATTAAAAGTCTTCAAAGATGCAGATAGAGTGAAACTTAGATAATTGAGGAATAACCTAAGTTTACTATTACCCCTTCCAATCTCGTAGGTTCTAATCACTTTCACACCATTTTTAATTTCATTTTTTTTATTCTCATTACGATACTCTTCTAGTACTTTACCTTCTGGATAGTTAGGAAGACCTGTTACTACAGTGACTTCATGCCCTCTTTTAACTAGCATTTCGCATATATCAGTTATCCTGAATGGTTCAGGGTAATAGTATTGACACACAACTAGTATTTTCATTTTCCTGCAGTCTCCTCTTTAGTAGCAGCTACTTCAGCAGTTCCTCTATTGACATTTACTAAACATCTATCAACATATTTTTCCTCCCCGAAAAGAACTACACCAAAAGTCCTGATTATGATTTTAAAATCAAGCCCCAAACTATAATGATCTACATAGTAAACATCAAACTTATACCTATCTTGCAATGAAAGATAAATATTACCGCTAACCTGTGCTAATCCAGTCAACCCTGGTTTAATATTTAATCTTTTCGAAATTTCATCTGTATAATCCTTAAGAGACGCCACACGCTCTGGCCTTGGTCCTACAAGACTCATTTCACCTTTTAAAACATTTAGCACTTGAGGTATTTCATCTATTTTACTTCTCCTTAAATATTTTCCAATAGAAGTAATTCTATCATCATCCTTCATTACTTCTTTGCCTTTAGTCATTTGCTCCGAACCAGGTTGCATAGTTCGAAATTTATAAACCTTAAATATTTTCCTATGATACCCTGGTCTTTCTTGTAAGAAGAATATCGGGCCTTCTGAAGTAGCTTTAATTAAAATGGCAACTACCACCCACAAAGGAAGTAATAATATAAGTACTGATAAAGAAACAACTACATCAAAAAAGCGTTTAGTAGTTTTTTGAAACTTCTTTTCTACCATGACTACCCCTCAATCTCATATTCAATAGGAATTAAATACCCATCACTTAGTTTTATTCCGCCATCGTTTTCATCTGTTTTAGCTGACCATATTGTCATTGTTTTATCTCTATCTTTATAGAAAGCTCCTGGATACGGATGTGTAACAGCTCTTACCAATTTATCAACTTCATCCATGGTCATACTACTTAATATCTCACCATCTTCTGGCTTTCTCCCTGGCCATTCAGTAGCTTCCGCGTCATTTTGCTTTGTAAGTGTAATGTTGTTATTTACGATATCATCCCAATACTTTGCAATAAGAGTAATGTGCATATCGTCCACTTTTTGATAAAGCTCAGTTGCTGATGTATTCTGATCTAGTTGAATAACGCCCTGACCGATAATATCTCCTGTATCAACACCTTCATCCAACTTAAACATAGTTACACCAGTTTCTTTTAACCCTTTAATGATTGCCCACGGTATTGCTGCTCTTCCTCTACCGACTGGTAATAATGTAGGATGCATACCTATACAACCATACGTAGGTGCTTCAAGAACATCTTTCTTTGCAATTTGGGACCAACCAATAATAAACAACCAATCAATTTGCTGTTCTTTTAAAGTACTAAGAACCTTCTGATCGTTGATGTTATCAATCTTCAATAGGGGTGCATTATGTTCGTTTACAATCTCATCCAAAAAAATTCTTCCAGACTTATTCTTCGCTTTTTCATCTTTAAGAGTGATGAGTAAATCAAGACTCCCACCAATGCGATATATTTCTTCAATACAGCTTAGACCTAATTGTACACAAGTAGCAAAAGCTATTTTTTTCGTCAACTTATCTCATCCTCTCTTAATCTAGAATCCACGTCTAAATACACTTTCAAAGGCTTCAGCATAAACCATTCCAGCTTGGCCACCACGGTAGGCTGCTAATCCTTTGATTGCCTCATTACTTCTAGGATGAGGGTAATCTCTCATTACTCCACGATACTTCGCTAGAGCTTCTATCTTTTTATCAACACTCTCTTCACCAACTTCAATAAAAGTGTTTGGTGAAAATTGATTCATTGTTTTGTTTAGTCCCCATTCCGTAGATGATGGGACTTCCATGAAGAGGAGTTCTTTTAAAGGTTTAACATCACTTCTGCGTTGGAACAGCCTCGATGCTGCTTGGCAAGCCAGAGAAGTATGAAGGTGATCATTATTTAAATCCGCTGGATGGTGTGTAAAAATCACATCCGCTCCTGTTTCAATAATTGCCTTTTCGATAAATTGTACAAGTCTTAAATGTGGGACCATGTTAAACTCAATGTTTGGAAATTCTCCTGTAATGACTCTATCAACGCCTAGAATATTCATAGAATTATTTACATCTTCATTTAACTCTTCCGTGCTTGGTCTGAATTTTCTAGCATTCACATCACCTGAAAGGATGCAGACATTTACGGAATGGCCTTTCTGTGTTAATTTATGCATAGTAGCACCTGCTCCTAAAACTTCGTCATCTGGATGTGCAATAACAACTAAATATGACATTTCATTTACCTCGCTTATGTTTTATTTTATGTCTTTTTTTAATACATTTTCAGTAGATTAGGACTTAATTAGAAGATCTACTTCCAACCAACTACTAAACCACTAAAATTTTTATCTTCTATAAATAACATCGTATTAAACTGATCAACTTCTATTCCGTTGGCAACACAAACTTCTTTATTCACTTTAACAACTCTGTTTACATACATAGGAATCGCTATACTAGCCAATATCCCAAGAATCACAATGACTGCTAGTAATTCCACTAGGGTAATCCCTTTACTACAAAGAAACAATTTTCTAACCATTCACATGCATCTTCGCCTCCTTTAGGTAAATAAACAACACTTTATTTCTATAGATGATTCTTTATACATCGCAAACAAAACAAAAAAACAGGGCATTTAACCCTACCTCACACCATACTCTTGATGACAAAACGCATCTAAGGTGGCGCATACACATCACCCACAGCACAGCCGAGTGCCTTCATTAATAAAGGTCAGAAGACATCACCTACAAACAATAGACCGAAGGGCTGATCCCCACAAAAAAGAACCAAAGGTTCGCCCTAAAAAAACTCAGCCAACCAACAACAAAGACCGAAGGTCAGCCCCTCACTCACTTAATCACTCACTTCCTAGCTCAACCTCAACAACTTTCCCTCTCATATAATCCAACAACTGCTCACGTAACCCCTCATTCTGCAACGTATACTCAATCGTCGGCGTAATAAACCCTAACTTCTCTCCAACATCATACCGCTTACCTTCAAAATCATAAGCAAACACACGCTGAATCTTATTCAACTGCTGGATCGCATCCGTCAACTGAATCTCTCCGCCTGCACCCTTCTCCTGCTTTTCCAAACACATGAAAATTTCAGGAGTCAACACATACCGACCCATAATCGCAAGATTAGAAGGCGCTGTTCCAACCGCAGGCTTCTCGACAAAGTTCTCAACCGCATAACGGCGACCTGTTTGACTGGATGGCTCAACGATCCCGTACCGATTCGTTTCATCATCAGGCACAGTCTGTACACCGATTACTGAAGCATGCGTTTCATTGTATTAATCAATTGCTTTAATCCTGGTGTTTCACTTTGCACAATGTCATCCCCGAGCAACACTGAAAACGGTTCGTTGCCAATGAATTTACGCGCACACCATATCGCATGGCCGAGGCTTTTAGGTTCTTTCTGACGAATATTATGAATGTCGACATCCGATGATTGACGAACTTTCTCTAAAATGTCGTATTTCTCTTTTTGTGCTAAATTATCTTCAAGCTCAAAGTTATTATCGAAATGATCCTCGATTGCTCGTTTTCCTTTTCCAGTAACGATAATATTATCTTCAATTCCTGAAGCGATTGCTTCTTCGACGATGTATTGGATTGTCGGTTTATCGACAATCGGTAACATTTCTTTTGGCATCGCTTTTGTGGCAGGTGAAAAATGTGTTCCTAAACCTGCTGCTGGAATAATTGCTTTCCGTACTTGTATAGTTATCACTTATACCTGCTTACGCCAATAAACCAAGCAAGACAAATTTCTTGTTAACGTGCAAGTTTCGAATTTGATATATATGATGTCTCGCCTGTAATAGCAAAATATAATTTACATTTTGGCTGTGCTGGACGGGCGGATACAAACCCATAAAAACTGCATTCTAAAACAACTCAAAGCGACTTACATTGACAATTCAACCCTTGACTGTTAACCAATACGATTGTCCATCCATCTTCCAACTGCATAATCTCCAGCGGAAAGGCTTGCAAATCAACTGATATTACGGGGCGAGCACTCCAGAAACTTTCCATAATGTCTACAATTTGCTCCGCTCTATCTTTTCGTTATTCGAATATGTATCGGGATAAACCATACGCAACTTTTCTAACTGTATCGGTTCGTTCCTGCCCCGATGATGTCCCGCATGCCACCCTTTTCAAATGAAACCTCTTTATAAAAAACTTTCTTCCATCATTTTGTGTTCAAAAAACTTCTAAAGAAATTATCCTTATTCACTCTTTAAGTCTGAGAGTGTTAAAGTATTACTGCGCTTTTTATACTTCGGATTGGAGCGCAAGGCGGCGACTCCTTGGGGATTAGCGTGACAGGTGAGACCCCACAGGAAGCGAAAGCGTAGCGTCGCTGACGAGGAGGCTCACCGCACGCCCCCAGGAAAGCGTCCACCTGCAGCGGAAATCCCTTAGCTTATACTAGTATTAATCTACCTATTACACCGTCAGTTTCAAAGGTGGCTCAACAACCTTCCGATTCGCCAACCCGACCAACGTATCCCTTAACTCCTCTGTCCCCATATCCAACAGCTTGTCCAACACATACTGCTGCTCGGTTTCTGTAATCGGCGTCGCTTTGCCGACGTAAATCTTCGGAAACACATAGTCACTTTGCCTCTCGCTTTCGTTCAGAAGCTCTTCAAACAGTTTCTCACCAGGACGGATTCCGCTGTATTCGATCTTTATCTCATTCTCACAGTAGCCTGATAGACGAATAAGGTTCTTCGCCAAATCAACAATCTTCACTGGCTCACCCATATCGAGGACGAATACTTCGCCGCCGTTTGCTAATGTACCCGCTTGGATGACGAGTCTGCTTGCTTCAGGAATTGTCATGAAATAACGGGTCATTTTTGGATCAGTTACGGTCACGGGGCCGCCCGCTGCGATTTGTTTTTTGAACAATGGAACGACACTGCCGCGCGATCCAAGGACATTTCCAAACCGTACAGCTGCAAACTTCGTATCGCTTTTCTTCGCAAGATTTTGAACAATCATCTCAGCAAAACGCTTTGTTGCGCCCATGACGTTCGGCGGGTTGACTGCTTTGTCGGTGGAAACGAGAACGAAATACGGGACGCCGAACATGCGCGCTGCTTCTGCGACGTTTTTTGTGCCGAAGATATTGTTCTTCACTGCTTCCATCGGGTTCGCTTCCATAAGCGGGACGTGTTTATGTGCCGCCGCATGATAAATGACATCCGGGCTATGCTCTGACACGATGTCAAAAATACGTTGGCGGTCTTTGACATCTGCGATGACCGGCACAATTTCTGTAGTCGATGCAACTTTTTCATGCAGTTCACGTTCTATTAAGTAGATGGAATTTTCGCCATGACCAAGCAAAATGATCTTTTTCGGTGTAAACCGATTCACTTGCCGACAAATTTCTGAACCGATTGATCCCCCTGCACCGGTGATCAAAATCGTTTTGTCGGTCAGCTTGCTTGCAATGGCCTCCATGTCCAATTTCACTTCTTCTCTTCCGAGCAAGTCTTCGATCTTAACGTCTTGGATATCCGAGACAGATACTTTCCCAGTCATGAGGTCTTCAATCCGAGGAATTGTCTGCGTTCTTGCCCCTGTAGCGACGCAAGTCTTCACCAGTTCCGCCATTTCCTGTTTGCCCATTGAAGGAATTGCGATAATAATTTTCTCAATGCGATTATCTTTCACAAATTCGGGTATATGTTTTGTATCCCCTGCGATTTTCACTCCGAACAATTCGAGGCCGTGTTTTTTTTCGTCATCATCTATAAACAAAACCGGACGCATGCCGCAATCGGGGTTTTGGGAAATTTGACGGACGATGACACTTCCTGCTTGTCCAGCACCAACAATCATTGTACGTTTTGCCTCACTCGTATCTTCATTATGTAAGAACGTATCCCGGTAGAGCCGCCAAGACAATCTGGAACCACCAATCAGCAAAATATGAAGCATCCACGTGATCGCTAGCGCTCTTACATAGATATCTTGTTTAATAGCAAGATGCACGAGTGCTACAACAATAATTGTCAACGTTACTGCTTTAAAAATAGACTTAAGTTCGCCAATTGATGCATACGTCCACGCTTTACGGTACAAGCCATAACGCCAAGCAAAGAAATGATGTGCCAGTTGAATTGTAATTGCACTCACAAACAACATCTTGCTATAAATGAGCGCAGGTGTCGGTGACAACATGAAATAACCAATATAAATGGAAAATAAGACGATAAAAGAGTCAACAAAAACCAACATGGTCAATCTTTTTTTAATCGTTATAGTACTCACGTCCTTCATGAGAAAAATTTACCGCTTTTTTTCTACATTTTCTGCAACTAAATACTATTATAGCAGTAGATTATAAGGAAAACTATATGAAATTCTTGTTACTTCCCAAACACCGCGTATTCATTCATATCCAAATATTTATTTTTTCATAAAAACTTCTTGTTAAATCTTCCTCATTTCTTTGTATTAAACAAGCATTCCAATGAATTTCCAATTTAAAGAGTCTTTATTCTCATCCCCAGTGAAGTATAGAATACAATATTAATTTATTATGCAACTTTCGTAATTTGTGTATCCTTTTTCAAATTGAAACTTCCTTTCATTGAAAATACATTTCATTTTTCTTCTAACTTATTCTTAAAAGCTCATGTACATCTAGTTATTAACTAGATAGATTGAGATAGACGAATCATTCTCAAGGTGCTACTATGTAATTATCGATATTTTTTTACATTTTCAAACAAAAATTTTGGAGGAGAACATGATCGTTAAAAAAAGAAAAAAATGGCCTTGGGTTTTATCCATCTTAGGAATCGGACTAATTGGCCTACTTATTTACGGTATTAGTATCTATACGAATTTCACTAAAACTATAGACGAAATTCATGAACCAATAGACCGTGTCGTTTCGGAGAAAAGAGAAGAACCTGTTTCTTTTACGAAGCAAGAACCTTTTTCAGTGCTTATTTTAGGGGTAGATGAACGCGAAGGGGACAAAGGCCGTTCTGATACGATGATTGTCTTGACCATCAACCCAACGACGAAATCTACAAAGATGTTAAGTATTCCACGCGACACGTATACAGATATTATCGGCAAAGGGTTTTCGGATAAGATCAATCATGCTTATGCTTTTGGTGGAATTGAAATGTCCATGGATTCAGTCGAGCATCTTTTAGATTTACCCATCGACTATATCGTTCAAGTGAACATGGAAAGTTTCAAAGATATTGTCGATGCAGTAGGTGGTATTCAGCTTAACAATCCACTAGACTTTCAATCTGGTAATAAAAAGTTCAACAAAGGGGTTATCTCCTTATCAGGTGAAGAAGCACTAACGTACATTAGAATGCGGTATGAAGATCCTAGAGGTGATTTTGGTCGACAAGATCGTCAAAAACTTGTGGTTCAAGCCATTTTACAAGAAGGCGCTTCTTTAAATAGCCTCCTTAATTATAAATCGATCTTTGAAGCCATTGGGAAAAACGTTCGGACCAATATGGATTTTGATGAAATGATGGATGTCCAAAAGAATTACAAAGACGCAATCGGCACTGTCGATCAACTCTTTTTCGAAAAAGGCCATGGCAATAAAATGAATGGCATTTGGTACTATATGATGAACGAAGACGAACTCGAACAAATACAAAACGAGTTAAAAGAACACCTAGAACTCTAATCCTTGTGGGCGGATACCTCGTATCCGCCCCGTTTTTTATTACTTTAGAATTACGTATGACCCTTGTAATATATTTGTAATTATAATCTTATTGAACTATCCCTTGAACTTAGATACTATTAGTATTAGAGAACATTACTAGTCCGACTTGCCAATTCGACAATACTATACGCAATACATACGAGGAGAGAGACTATGAAGAAAATCGCTGCTACTACTCTAGCAACTGGAGCATTCAGTTTACTTATTGGAATCTCAAATGCGGAAGCCAGTACATATACCGTAAAATCAGGTGATAGCTTATGGAAAATTGCTCATGCCCATAATATTTCGATTTCACAATTAAAAAAATTGAACGCGTTATCATCGGACATGATTTATCCCAATCAACAAATACGCATTCACGCTGACAACAAAGAGACGGAAGTCGCGTCCAAACCAGAGAAACCAGAGAAACCAGCAAATCCTGTAACACCAAGTAAAGAATACGTTGTACAAAGCGGTGACACTTTAGGTAAAATTGCCCGTTTACACAATACGACTGTACACAATTTGCAAGCTTTAAATCACATTACAGGTCACTTAATCTTCCCTGGACAGAAGTTAATAGTGTCAACTAGCGCTAACTCAACACCACCTACAACACAGCCAACTGTACCACCTACTGCGACAACTCCAATTGTACCTTCACCAAGTGGTACGTATACAGTCGTTAGAGGGGATACACTTTCAGGGATCGCTTATAGGCAAGGTATTTCAGTTACACAACTCATGAATTGGAACAACCTTACGTCAAGCTTAATACGCGTTGGGCAAGTATTAAAGATTGAGAACAATGTCGTAGCTACCCAGCCAGAAACGACACCTGTTTCATCGCCCGTACAAAAACCATCTGCTTCCGGCACGGTTGGCACCATTCTTTCAACCGCAACTTCTTTACTCGGAACACCTTATGTATGGGGAGGTTCAACGGTAAACGGATTTGATTGTAGTGGTTTCATTTATTACGTTTATAACAAAGCAGGGGTTAAGATCCCAAGAACAAGTACGATCGGTTTAGATGCACGTTCCTACGAAGTTTCAACACCAGCAGTTGGAGATTTAGTGTTTTTTAAAGATACTTATCGAAAAGGGATTTCTCATGTAGGGATCTACATCGGCGATAATAAGTTCCTACACGCTGGAGGCGACCGCGTCCAAATCACCCATCTTTCAAATAGTTATTGGAGCAAGCATTTCGATAGCTACAAACGTTTTTACGCTATGGATTAATAGTAGACCACAAACTGTAGGCAAACACCTAGCATTTCGGTGTTTGCCTACAGTTTTTCAATACTACCCTTGTTAATTTCGATTGCTGGAGCTTTCCGCAATTCAACGACATTCCATCTTATTATCGGCAAAAGAGGATGGGACAAAACACTAAATAGACCTTTTCTCTGCGCTCCACTCATGAATATGAAAAGAGGAATAGTAAAAGCAGAAAAAAATGCATGACGGCAATTCTTCCATCATGCATTTTTTCTGTTTTGTCCCAGCCTCTATCTTCATTCACTTACCTTTTCATCAATGTTCGTAATTTGATAGTCTCCAAACTGATCAATAATAATTGTATAAACAGCATGGTATGTCACTACTTTTGGCTCTTCTGCATTTTTCTCATGGTACGTAAATTCAGTCACTGCTTCAATTACTGCTTTTTCTGCTTTTTCATCCACTTCAACATGCTTCGGTGTTGTTTTGACAGAGTCATAAACACGATTTTCCATTGTAAGTTTCTGAACAAGCTCAGCCCCTACTTTCATAGCTTGGCTATCTGGTAAAATATAGTTTGTGTAATACGTCAACTTGGAATCATTTAATGTGTAAGGGATTAACTCATAATAATCAACAATAAAACTTTTAATGAGACTTTCATCTAAGTGAGCCTCTTCAATCTCTTCTTCTATTTCTTCTTCCCAATTTTCTTGTTGAAGCGGATCTGCCGACCATTTTTGCAATAAGTCTAAAACAGACGTCATGGAAATTGCATATCCGATAGAAGGATCACTATTTAAGACAATCGAGTTGATCCCTAGAATCTTTTCTGTTTCCGCACTTATTAGCGGTCCTCCACTTGACCCTCTTCGTATACGAGCATTCATTTCATACAAGTCCGTGTAGTTATACTCTTCAAAAAAACTAATCCCTATTTTTGTAATATATCCTGTAGTTGAGGTGTTTGCGATATCTTCAGGGCTGCCTAATGCAAATATTTCTGTACCGATATCTGCTTTCTTCGTTTCAATTTCCATCGGTTGTTTCCCTTTTAGTTCTTCCACTCGAATAAGCGCTACATCCGTACTATCCGAGATCCCAATAAGGCGGCCATTAAATTCTTTACCACTACTATTTTTCAAACGAATTAACGTTGCATCTTTTACTACGTGAGCATTGGTCACTACGTCGCCTAGCTCATTAAACAAAAAACCAGAACCTTGTTCACGATCTGTATAGATGGTATAGACAATCGACTTCGCGTTCGCAATCATCATCGTTAAATCACGTTTTGGCAGTTCTATTTCACTTTCTTCATCTTCTTTTATTTCACTTGTTACTTCACCTGCTTGCGGATCTTTGGAATAGGTAGCTAAATACTTGCTCACTTCATCCACCGTAATGAAATCATTCGCTTCGATCACCAATTCATTAAAATAGGGTAAAGAATCGATTAGCTCTTTCTTATCATTTGTGTCTTTAAAATATAGATAGACACCAAGCGTCATCACGCCAATAACAAATAACGTCAATGCCGAAACAAACATTCTTTTTCTTTCAAACATCATTTTAGAAAGCCTATCAGCTCTTTTTTCCACTTTATCAATCAACTCACTTTTTTCTGTGTTATCAAATAGACGTATCATCTCTCATAATGGTTACATGTTTTTCACACTATCTACTACTATATCATGATTGAGTCTGCATGAAGCGTAAATCACCACAGTTCGAATTTTTACGATACCCGTCCTAGTATGAATTCAATCTATTAATCATTACAATTACTTTACACATAATTTCGACATATGTGTTAGAATAATATGGAATGATTGTATGCTCGTTGTAATAAGCCCTATAAATTCTAATAGGCTTACAACAAATCACAGTCATTTACACAACGATTTAAGGAGGAAAAAAATGAAGAAGTTTTGTTTCAAGTTTGTTGTATCAGCTGTCTTGTTGATTAGCATGCTGGGCTTACAGTCACCTATCGTCTCTGAAGCGAATGTGAATGACTACTCTTTAACAATCATGCACACAAATGATACCCATGCTAACTTAGACAAAGTGGCCAATCGTGTAACACTCGTAAAGCAGATCCGTAACACAAAACCTAATAATCTCTTACTTGACGCGGGAGATGTGTTTTCAGGAACGTTGTACTTTAATGAATTTAAAGGACAAGCTGATTTGGAATTCATGAATTTAATGGAATATGATGCAATGGTTTTCGGCAATCACGAATTCGACTTAGGTGCTAGCGAAGATGGCCACCTAGCATTACAACAATTTGTTTCTGGAGCGAAATTCCCCTTACTAGGAACGAATGCAGACTTCAGTAAAGATCCTCTTTTTGACGGTCTTCAACACACTATCTACACTGCAAACTATAATAATGGTGAAATTTATAACGGCATCATTAAAGAAATTGCAGGTGAGAAGATTGGTATTTTTGGTTTAGTTACTGAAGAAACAAAAGATATTTCAAGTCCAGTTGCAATAACTTTTTCAAATTACATCGATGCTGCAAAAGAAGCTGTTTCAACTTTTGAACAAGAAGGCATTAATAAAATTATCGCTGTCACACATATCGGTTTCGATGATTCAGCAGACTATGACAATGACCTATTATTAGCTGAAGCTGTAAAAGGCATTGACGTTATCGTCGGTGGTCATACACATAAAACGTTAACTGAACCACGAATCATTGAACATGATAATGTTCCAACAGTCATTGTACAAGCTGGCGAATATAATAAATTTTTAGGTCAATTAGATTTAACATTTGACGAGAACGGCGTCATCACATCACATAACGGTATTCTTCATAAAGTAAGTGAAGCCCAAGCAGACCCTGCGGCTGCGGAGTTATTGAAACCTTATGCGGATAAAATCGAAGAAACTAAGAATAAGTCAACAGGCGTACACGCTGAAGTAATCCTGAACGGAAAGCGTAATGAAGGAGGCGTCCGTGCTTCTGAAACAAATTTAGGGAATTTAATTACAGACGGCATGTTGGCAAAAGCAAAAACCGTTGATCGTGACACAGTGATTGCCCTACAAAATGGTGGAGGCATCCGTGCAGGAATTGATGAAGGCGATATTACGGTTGGTGAAGTACTGACTGTCATGCCATTCGGAAACTCTCTTGCTATTATGAACGTAAAAGGTTCAGAGATTATTGCTGCACTTGAGCATAGCGTAAAAGAATATCCTGCTGAGTTCGGTGGTTTCCTTCACGTTTCTGGGTTGTCCTTTAACTTCGATCCAAAAGCGCCTGTCGGTTCAAGAGTGTTAGCTGCGTATCTAACAGATGACGAGAATGGCAAAACACTACTTGAGGCTGACACTTTCTACAAAGTAGCAACGAATACGTTTACTGCTAAAGGTGGAGACGGCTATACAATGTTCGGCAAAGCTTACGAAGAAGGTCGCGTGAGTGAGCCTGGATATGTCGATTACGAAATGTTCATCGAGTACATTCAGCAATTCGAAACAGTAGCTCCTGAAATGGAAGGTCGCATTAATGCGCACACTCCAGGATGGAACGACAAAGTAGATAGCAAACCATTTTATGTAGATGCTCACGGAAACATCGTCACTGGATGGGCTAACATTGATAACGAGTGGTATTTCTTGGATGATGAAGGCTTCCTCGTAACAGGTTGGGCATTCGATCATAATAAATGGTACTATTTAAATAAGAATGGCGTCATGCAAACCAACTGGAATAAAATTGGACCAATTTGGTATTTCTTCAATGATAGTTCCGGTGCAATGCAAACGGGCTGGTTGAAAGATCGAAATAACTGGTATCTATTTTCTTCAACTGGCGCGATGCAAACTGGATGGCAAAAGTCCGGTCATAAGTGGTACTTCTTGAACACGAACGGAGCAATGCGCACGGGTTGGGTAAAATCGTATAATCAATGGTATTTCCTAAATCATACAGGTGCGATGCAAACGGGCTGGGTGAAAGTCAATGGGAAATGGTACTACATGGACTCATCGGGCGCAATGAAGACCGGTTGGGTGAAAGTGAACTCTAAGTGGTACTACTTGCATAGCGATGGTCACATGGCAGCAAGCACAACAATTGATGGCTACAAACTAAACAGCAGTGGAGCTTGGATTCAATAATCTAGTTTCATGCACACTCTTTAGGAGGCACCTTCTCCTAAAGAGTGTTTTTTCATTTCCCTTCAACTGTCTGTGTATATCATGCTAAAAAAAAAAAAAAAAAAAAAAAACAAACCTACTTGTCGGTTTGTTTTTTTGTATTTCTTTTATTCTATTTACTAAGTGTTATTGGATCCATGCGCCATTTGCATCTAATTGATAAGCACCAATTTTCGTATTAGCTGCCATTTCTCCATTGTTGTAAAGGTAATACCACTTTCCACCGGTTTTTACCCAGCCTGTTTTCATAGTACCAGAACCGTCATGGAAGTACCACTTACCGCCAATTTTATTCCATCCTGTTTGCATCTCACCTGACGCATTCAAGTAGTACCACTTACTTCCCGTAAGCAACCAACCTGTTTGCATAATACCTGATTGATTTAGATAATACCATTTTGACTTGACATTGATCCAACCCGTTTGGAAGCTTCCGTCTTTATGGTAACTCCAATCGTTTCCAAATAGTACCCACCCAGTAGTGGCGTTTGAGGTCTGCGTAACTTGTGACGTTTCCATCACTCGTTTAGCACCAACGTAGCGAGAGCCCCAATAATAAGGATCATTCACCGCACTAATCATTACACCTTTAGATGTAGAAGCGTGGATAAATTTCCCACTCCCGATATAGATTCCAACATGTGAAACCGCATTTGTGCCAGATGTCTTGAAAAAGACTAAGTCTCCTGCTTGAAGGTTATTTTTAGAAACAGCAGTACCTCGACTGTATTGATCACTTGACGTACGCGGTAAACTTACTCCTTCTTCTTTAAAAACATATTGGACATAGCCAGAACAATCAAAGCCACGTGGTGAAGTTCCTGCATAGACATACGGCTTTCCAATATATTTTTGTGCGGTAGTGACGATGTTCGCAGAAGAACTATTTGCTGAAGCTTCTAAACTAGCAAGTGGTGAAACGAGAAGTGCAGCGGATAAACCTAAGGCAACAATTGTTTTTGATAAATATTTATTAGTAAGCATGATATCCCCCTAATCGATGCTAAAATCTTTCGTTTTTTTATATAAATCAACAATACCATTCTTTTTCATGACGGTGTTTTACATTTGTGTAACAACAGTATTACAAAAACCGAAATCTACTAATAGATTTCGGTTTTAATATCATTGAAATGGGTATCCATAAATACATAGGGAATTACTGAATCCATGCTCCGCTACTATTTAATTGATATCCTCCAATTGTTGTATTGGCAGCCATCTGTCCATTTGAATAGAAGTAATACCATTTTCCACCTGTTTGCACCCAACCAGTAAGCATAGCACCAGATGCGTTATGGAAATACCATTTACTATTCACTTTACTCCAGCCTGTACGCATATCACCTGACTGATTCATAAAGTACCACTTGCCTGCTGATTTTAACCAACCAGTTTGCATAACGCCAGATTGGTTCATGTAGTACCATTTAGAGTTTACTTGTGCCCAGCCTTTTTTCATTGCACCGTTTTGGTAGTACTTCCAACCCACGTTCTCTTTCTTCCATCCAGTGACAGAATTCGATGTTTGAGTGACACTTGAAACATCCGTAATTCTTTTCGCGCCTACATAGCGAGATCCCCAATAGTATGGATCATTTACAGAACTAATCATAACCCCTTTAGATGTAGATGCATGAATAAACTTACCGCTTCCAATGTAAATGCCTACGTGAGAAACCGGTCTAGAACCAAATGTTTTGAAAAACACTAAGTCGCCTGTTTGAAGGTTGCTTTTTGAAACAGCTGTCCCCCGCGCATATTGGTCATTTGTTGTCCGCGGAATACTAACTCCTTCTTTTTTAAATACATATTGTGTATAACCCGAACAGTCAAAACCGCTTGGTGTTGATCCTCCGTATACATATGGCGTACTAATATATTGTTTAGATGTATTAACTAAGCTTGATGAGTTAACTGAAGCTTGTGCTTCAATATTGGCAAATGGCGAGAACAGAAGTGCAGCAGATAAACCGACTGCCGCAATTGTTTTAGCAGCATATTTTTTAGTTGACATGATATCCCCCTATAACGGTAATAGATGATCGTCCGTTTCTAACTGTTATAAGGATACCACGCGTAAACATTACATTGTTTTTCAGTTGTGTAACATTCACATTACAACAGTAAACGACATACCATTTGTAATTTTATATAAAAAAACAGACACTTCAACTGAAAATACTCGAGTTTCACGGCATTTATCTATTATAATCTTCCCTTTTTAGTAGGATTCAATTTAATAGAACATGTCATATATTACTCATCACGACATATCCATTACTATTGAATAGAATTTGTGTCATTTACAAAACAAATGTTACATTCATATTACAAAATACAGATTTTTTGTGTTATACTGAATTCAACAGCCAGAATTCGACTGGATAACCAAATTTAAGGAGAGTAGAAAGTGTAAGTTACAAAAAAAATCGTATAAAAGGAGATTGCAATGAAAAAATATGCACCTTTCTTTTCTAGTTTGCTGTTACTAGTCTTATGTTTTACCTTCTACACAAAAGAGGCATACGCAAATGAAACAACCTTGTTTTTTGAAGATGAAACCGTCTCAGATTTCCCGAACGCTGAATCATTGTTGTACGCAAATGATACGGTTGTCTATCAATTTATAAGAGACAAAGAGTATCCTTATAAACTTTATAAAATGAATGTCTTTAATCATGAGGGCAATCAATTAGGCACTCACACCTTTGCAGATCATCATTTTTTCGATCCGCATTTTTTTTCGAGCAAGCCTGTAATCGATGAAAATGGGTATATTTATATTTCTTACGCAGTTGGAGAAGAAGAGTGGCTTATCGATAAGCCCATTTATCTAGCAAAGATCAGCCCTACAGGAACTACAGACTGGACTTTTAAAACGGACTATTTTGGACCAGTGACGACTCTTATCGATACAGATCGAACGGTCTATTTCACAGTAAATTTTATTCGCGATTATCATGGCTTTGGTTCAGGCTACATTTACTCCCTAACGAAAGACGGTGTGGAGAATTGGAATACAAAGTTTGAAGGGGATGTATTGCAGCCAATACTCTATTTCGACGAGAATCAGCACTTACGATTTAATGCAACAAAGTTCAAATACGAAGATACCTCCTATACTGTTTCAAAGAGCGGTCAAATCATTAATTCCATTGAGACAGCGCAGCTAGAAGATCTGTATCAGTATAATGATGTTCGATATACCCTAACTGAAATTGTACATGGAGAAGTAAGCTTAACAGAAAAACACTTAACTACAGGGCAGGAATTCTCTACTATGCTCGAGAGTGATTCTTTCCAATATATAAAAGGTGTAAATTCTTTCGGAGATGCTTATGTTCATACTACTAGCAACCCTTACTTCACGAAAGAATATCGTAATCGCATGTACTCTATCAATAATGGTCAGCTAAATTGGAAGCGAGATGGTTACGCTCACTACGACGGAAAATCCATTTTCTCTCAGTATGCTTCGACAACACATACGATTAGCAAACTAGATCCAACCAATGGGAAGGCAATGAATACTGACGTATTACAAATTGCTCCTACATCGGTCATTGTCGTTGACGACAATACGTTTCTTTACGCAGATGGCCAATCCATTTACAAATTACGCTTCACTGATGATAAACAAACGGGATGGAAGATGAAAAACGGTTATTTGTTGTTGTACAACAATGATGGTACTGTGAAAACCGGATGGCACAAAGGCGCTAATTCCAACTGGTATTTCTTTGATCCAGAAGGTGTTATGAAAACAGGCTGGTACAATCTCAATGGAAAATGGTATTATTCATATCACAACGGAAGTATGGCCACAGGGTGGGTTGTATCCAATGACCAATTGTATTTTTTAAATGATGATGGTGTGATGCAAACAGGATGGATTACCTGGCATAACGGATTGTCTAACAATTGGTATTTCTTAAATGATGACGGAGCTCGCCAAACCGGTTGGGTGAAGGAAAATAATAAGTGGTATTTCTTACAGGATGACGGTGCTATGCAAACGGGATGGGTGAAGTGGAATAACGAGTGGTATTTCCTAAATACTGACGGTGTGATGCAAACCGGATGGATCAAGTGGAATAACCAGTGGTATTTCCTAACTACTGACGGCACTATGCAAACCGGATGGATCAAGTGGAATAACCAGTGGTATTTCTTAACTACTAACGGGGTTATGCAAACCGGATGGACCAAATGGAATAAACAGTGGTATTTCCTAAATACGAGCGGGGCCATGCAGATTGGCTGGAAATTGATTAACAACAATTGGTATTATTTCTATTACAACGGAAAAATGGCGACTAACATTACGATTGACGGATTTAAAGTAAATCACGCTGGTGTTTGGATTCCATAATGTAAAAGAAGATGAGTCCCCTATAACAGGACTCATCTTTTCTTTTAATTTAAATAGAAACGCGCTTTTTTTGTTCTACGATGTTGGACTCAGCAAACTTCAAGTCCTCCACACTGTCAATTTCATACGTATCCGTGCTACTTAATGGGACCAGTTCAACATGCATATCGCCTAAGTGACGTTTCACCATTTCATCCCAATAGAGCTCTTTGAAATTCCCCGATTCAATTTCTTGTTCGAGTTTTTCCACAATGAACTTTCCATCTTCTTCCGTCCAGTATGAAATGCCGGACAGGATATACTCGTTCTGGCCATCCCCGATTTCAAATTCCGTAATTCGATGACTTTCTTCATTAAAGCGGATGATCCACTCATTCGTAAAGTTTTCCCTTAAGTTGCAAAAGCATTTTGAACCAACCGGGTTAGGGTCAATAATGTTTGTTGTCCAGAAAAAATCACTTTCCACTACATAGGATCCTGGTAAATAATCTTTCACTACGTACATTGTGTAAATATTGTTGTACACATCGTATTTATCGTTGTGAATAAGACTTACACCGTATTTTTCCACAAGGTAGTCATAGTGGTCACGCAAATAGCCTGTGACGACTATGATGTCATGAATTCCTTTTTCCTTTAGAAATTCAATTTGCCTCTCAACGATTGGTTTTCCTAGTACTTCAACAAGTCCCTTAGGTCTTTCATCTGTTAAAGGACGTAACCTTGTGCCCATTCCTGCTGCTAATATGATTGCTCTCATGTCACCGAGTGCTCCTTTATGTGTAGTCTAGGCTCTTTTTTATCTACAACCATTACGGTGATGATTGAACCTGTGATGATGAATAAGCCGTAAATAAGTTCCTTCATCGTAAAAGCAGTTCCTAAAATAAGCGCTTCAAATCCTACCGCCCATGCTGCATACGTAATGTTCATCGCCATCGCTTTTACAGGACCAATTGCATTTATCGCTTTGTAGTAAAATACGTAAGATAATGTCCCAGCCATTGCAACACCAGCCAAAGCTAATACTGTAATCGGAGAGGCTAGTACATGTACTGTGTAAGAATGACCGATGAAAATCGGGATGATAATGATACCGAATACGAATGCGGATGTATATTGACGGATTAACAACGCATGCTGAGGTTGAATGCCATCGTTTTGCATCGCTTTCGCACTGACAACACTTTCCATCCCCCAACCAATTACACAAATGATGATAAAGATTAAGCCTAACGAAATATTACTTCCTACAACAAGCTCGCCTGAATAACTAAGCAGTGTGATGAAGGTAATACTTATGATTAAACCCATCCAATTTTTCAAACCAAGCTTGTCCTTTAAGATAAAGAATGCGAAGAACGCACCGACAGCTGGGTAAACGCTTGAAATGACTGCCGTATAGGAAGCACCAATGTTTTGAAGGGAAAGAACGTAAAATGTCATCCCTATCGGTCCACCTAATGTTCCAGCCAAAATGATGAGACGGCCGGGGGTAACCTTTAGTTTACTTAAAGCCGTTTTCAGCTCGCCTTTAACCCCAAGTAAAAATGTTAGCCAAATTGCCGAGAAGGCATCGTGTAAAAATGTACTCACAAGCGGAGCTACTAACAGGATCTCTTGAAATTCTAAAAACGTCGTCATGGAAAGGATAACACCAATTAAAACCGTATCAATAGCCCATGTAATACCAGAAACTATGCCGTATGATGCACCGCTTAGCGCTTTCTTATCAATCATAACATTACCCCACATGTTCTTTTATTATATTCTTGTAAATTGGCTTTCAATCGTGTAAATCGGTCCTTTCCGTACGAACCAAAATCATCACCTTTTGCTTCTTTGAAGATTGTCCACATCGTCCATAAATAATCTTGGAAAATTTTATGGATGAGTATTCTTTCTTCTTCTTCAGGCGTTGGGTTTCTCTTGAAGTAATACTGTAAAAATAGTTCCTCTTCCAACTTAGTGAATTCCGATTCAATTGAATGCGTTGCTAAATCCCATAACGGATCAAACATCCCACTGTACTCCCAATCGATTAAATAGAGCTTGTGATCCCCGCTCTTGATAAAATTTTGATGGAGTGCGTCAATATGCGTTGGACATTTTTTAATCGTCAAGGATTCGTAGTGGTCTTTCACTTTATAAACAGACGCTTTTGCTTCTTCAAATCCTTCATAGAAAGCAGCTCCAGCCTTTATGATATTCCCTTCGTAAAGTTCCATTAAACGGAATAGTTCAAAGTCATTTTTCATTTTTTCTTCCGAGTTATGAAGTTGTAACAATACATCCGTTACCATCCCCATAATATTTTCTTTCTTTGTCATACTCTCTGTTAACGTTTCAGCATCTGGAATCATTCTCGTTATTTTCAGGCCCGTCTCTGCATTAAAGTAGATCATTTCCGGATTGATGCCTATTTTTGCACTAAGGATCAGGTTGTCTTTTTCTTCTTGACGATTAATAAAGTCTTCTGTCCCTACTCCAGGCATCCGAACAACAAGATCATCTTCGCCAATCGTTACACGGTAGTTAACGTTCGTCATTCCGCCAAATGCTCGAATATTGTGTACGTCCTCGCAAGGTACGCCTAATGCTGACTCAATATATTTTTTCAGTCTTTCAATTTTCGCTTTTTCTTCTTTTCTCTTTAACAACGGATAGATCTTTTCACGCGCGTTTTTCAATTGGATGTCGTTGTCAATATCTGTCCATACAAGATCACTGATTTTTAAATAGCCGACGTCAATTTTGCGCGAAACATCCAAAAGCATGTACTCATAATTCATAAATGGATTCATGTTCGATTGATATTCTGTAATCATTTCACTAAAGAATCCATATGAAAGTTTTGAAACGCCTGCCATTTCACCGTCAATTCGATTTAGCTGGTGGATATCTTTTGAGATTTTGTACAGATGATTATTTTTTATCTCAACATACGCTTCATCTCTCGTGCCACTTTCATTCATAATTAAAACACAATCTCTTTCAGGATGATCAAGCAATTTTTTAATCGCCACTTCTTCAATAAGCGTGTCATCTTCTAGTAACAAAAAGTCGTCATCCAGTACATTGGCTACTGTCGCTAAAGATGCCATTGAGCCTGTCCATTGGAATTTTGTATTTTCAACCATTTTCACGTTTCCAGGTAAATGAATGTCCGAAAAGGCATCTTTTTTATACCCCGTTACGATGAAGATTTTTTCTATTCCATTGTTATGCAAAATGGCTAACGTTCGATCTAATAATGTCAATTTAGGTTCTATTTCCATTAAGCAAACAGGTTGCGTAAAATCTTCTTTGCTGCCGGCAGCAAGAATAACGGCATTTTTAACTTTTTTGCGCTTTTCACTATGTAAGCTAAGTTTAGTCTTTTGGAACCCATCAATTTCATCGAGCAGAAATAGACGACCTTTCTCTGTCACACGATATTGATAGTTTTTATTGCTTTTGTCAATGTCGATATAAGCGTCATCTATTAGCTCGGTTAAAATGTAATTCACTTTCCCGATCGAAATCGATAGATGTTCTGCTATTTTTTTTTGGCTCATTGTAGGATTATCGAGCAGTAACCCTAGTAGTTTAAATTTTTCCAAGTCACGCGTCCCCCTAATCGTTCAATTATTGAATGATGTTATCATATCAATAGAATCAGGTTTTGTAAACAGATAAAAGGAAAATTATTTCAAACTACAAAGAGACGATTGGATTTTCGTTTGAAGGTGAATGATGCTACTGTTTTAAGGATAGGAAGTGGCGTTTTATATTTTATTGCGAGAATCGTGGCTGTCTAGCATTTTCCAATATTGAAGAGAAGATTTTACTACTTACGAGGGAGAAGGGAAATGTTAATTGCACCCTAGCGACTTTTTTGCCAGGGTGCAATAAATGGCTACCTTATATGAAGGGAAAACAAAAAATTACTTGTCATATACATGATACGTTTTTTGGAGCATCCTTGACATTTCAAACTTTGAGTTAAAAGCAAGAATTCCTTGTTTAGACATCTTTTGATACAATTCCTTGTTTGTGAGAAGTTCTTCAAGTTTAGATGAGAGATTTTCAATATCACCATATTTAACTAATAAGCCTGTAACTCCCTCTTCAATCACTTCCGGAATGCCACCTACTGTAGTTCCAATTAAAGGTATACCATAGGACAGTGCCTCTATACCTACATACGATAGTGCTTCATTTTCTGATGGAACAACTACAAGATCCGTGTTCAAGTACACTTTCTCAATAGGACTTACGTGTCCAAAGAAGTTGATATGTTCTTGCATATTTTTATCGACAACGAGTTGCTCGAGTTGTTTTTTTAACAGACCATCGCCATAAATATGACACTGCCACTGCAACGTAGGGTTGGACTTCTTGAAGTGTTCCAAAGCATTAATAAGGAAAAGATGACCTTTCTCCGCACTTAATCGACCTATCACAGCAATGATCGGAATAGCATTCTGTGGCTGCTCAAGTTTAACTTGTTGAGGTTTGTTCACTCCATTATAAATGACTTGAATAGCCGATTTTCTTATTCCTTTTTGGATCAATTTATGTTTCATAAAATTTGAAACAGCAATGATTTGGGTATTAAAGCGTGTCATTATTCGATTCGCTGCTCTAATGTGGAATCTCATCTTTACATCGACATGATACGTCCATATGACTTTGACAGGAGCCCCTAACAACTTAGCGAGTATCGCAATATAGTTTTCTCTTAAAAACTGTGCATGCACTACTTTTATTTTTTCGTTTTTTATAACTTTCTTCAGTTCCTTAGCTGCAGACAAGTCAAATGGTTGCTTCATCGGAACCCGAATGACTTTCACATTCAGATCTTGAAACCTTTCCAGCCCTGGTCCCTCATCAGAATAGACAAGTATACAATCTTCAGGACGACGGTGACTAATTAGATCGTATACATATTTCTCTGTTCCACCAATGCCTGGATAGTTCAATAAATACAATGTTTTTTCCAAGCGATTTCCTCCATTCAACCCGTTACGTTTTATTACGTTTAACTTTAGACGTAATCCGTTTCAACAGTTCGTACAGCATTTCATCTTTACTGATGATTAAAAGAAAAGCATAGACAAGTACACTGACTGCTATTATCAATATGAATTGGATGAATATACCGTCAGTAACTTGTTTAATTACATATGCTACTGGAAAAAACACTAACGCGAATACTAAATACTTTACGCTATGTGTAGTAATTAAGCGAAACGGCACTTTTAAAGACTTTCTAATATAGATTAACTCCATTGCAATTAGTAGTAATGTCGAAAAAGCAGTTGTTCCGATAGCTGTTTCCGGTGTGAAATAGCCTAAGTTTAAAAATAATATGTTTAATAACAAGTTAACGACACCACTTATGAAAATGAACCTTACGAGCATGCTTTCTTTATTTTTCACATAAATGACTTGATTGGAAAGAATGGAGTCTATCCCAATTAAAATCATATACAGACTGAATATCGCCAACACACTTCCAGCCCCTGTGAATTCACTCCCCCCATAAACAACAACACCTATATCGGCAATAATGTAGAGCCCTACTGCGGCAGGAAACAGTAGCATAAAATAGACTCTTGCAACTTTTTCAATCAACGTGATGTATGCCGTATCATCTTGTGTTCCAAGCAAAAATGCTAATCGGGGGATTGTCACTTGCACAATACTGAGCATCAGCATGCTAATAATCATCATAATTTGCTGTGACATAATGTAAAATGATACAGATTTTTCAGACACAAATCTACCAAGCATGAAAATGTCTAGTTGTGTATATAATATATTTCCGTTCAAAAAGATTACGACTAGAAACAATGGTTTTATATGAGAAAGTAATTTCAATCCTTTAAAATCAAAATTCAACTTTCTTTTTACATACACAAAACTAATGATATTGTTCAAAGCAGCTGATATGACCAATAATCCCGCAAACCATAAATAGTCGTCAGCATTTTGGACGAAGACAAACAATAGTATTACATAGATAATTTTGACGATTATCGTTTTAATTGTAATAAAATCGTAGCTCTCAAATGCTTCATTGATCCATTCAACATAAAATATATTGAAGATAAAGTTCAAAGAGAAAATTATTAATATCGGGAAGATGATTTCATCCCCAAAACTCAACTTAGAAACGATTAGGTATACGACTAGAAAAATCCCATTTGTGATTAAGCTTATTGTAAATAGGCTTGTAAATAACTTTGCGACCTTCTCTTTGTCGTTTTTAACTTTACTAATTTCCCGAATGCCATACTGATATATACCAAAAGCAGCAAAGATAAAAAAATACTTAAAAATGGATTCACCATATTTTACACGGCCCATCGCTTCTGAACCTAGTGCTCTAAATACATAAGGGCCGATCAGTAAAGGGACGACTAAATTGAAGAAATTCAACGTTATCTTGTAAATTACATTTTTAAATATCGATTTTTTCATCTTCACAATTCCTTTTAATAAGTTTTACGGTACTCAGTAAAAAGAGAAAAACCACCTCACTAAATTGAGGTGTTTTTCCTTTTTACAAATACTCTTTTGCAATTACAGCTCCACTTTCGTTGAAATCAATATTTTGGGGCGAACTGCCATTTACCCAATTTTCGTTAACGATCATGTACGTTTCACCATAATTATCAATAATATACTCTTCATAGTTAGAGGGTATAGTAAACATTTCGCCTTTGAATTCATAAGGCATTAACCCATTAAAACGCGAGGTGACGATGTGATTGTTGTAACCAGTAGCAATTTGGTATTTTTCGGAATTCGAAAAACTTAAATTGTTGCCCATTTCACAGAAATAGCACCAGACTTTCCCTTCTTCTTTTTGATGATAATAGAAAAAATCAACGTGTGCTCCATTGTAGGAATAAGACTCTTCAATAATCTTCCCGTCAAGTTCATATTGCTTATACTTAACGAAGCCCTTTCGTAGAAGAATTCCTTCTAATTGCTTTTTAACGTCATCTGGAAAGTCAAATGTACCGATATCTAAGTCTTTATCATGTCCGATAAAATCTTTTTCTCGAATTGCACCTAATAATGTGCCATAGTCTAACCAAAAGTCTTGTTCAATTTCTTGAAAAGACTCTTTTAGCAATAGAAGCAATTGTAAGCCTTGTGCTTTTACATTGTCTTGTGCGTATTGATATTGTTTTTTGTCATACCGATCTTTTATGACTCTTAACACTTTGTTCGTCTTTAATGAATCGTATGCTTTAGATGTACGGACGACTTTGACAAACTTATTTACAGCTTTCTTCACGTGCTCACCTACTATCTATTAATTTCAACACGACCGTTTTTAGACACATTTCTTTTAGGTCTTGTACGCTGCTAATTGCTCCGCTCACTTCTCGTCGTCCCATTTATCGTGGGTTTCCGAAACCTCGCAAGGCGTTTAGTTTTTTGAATCACCTAATACGTACACTTTAAAACCAGCATTTTCCCATTTCTCTCGGTCAATGCAATTTTTAGTATCAATAATAATTCGGTTTTTCAACCCACCCAACTCACTAGGGTTGATGTCCAAAAACTCATTATGATTCGTTAACACTAAAATGGCAGAAGCACCATCTATTGCTTCCTCCAACAATTGAGTTTGTTCAGGTATATTATTATTTTTAATATGTGGATCGTATGCATTGACTTGAATTGTATGCTTTGACAGTTCTGTTACAACATCGACTGAAGGGCTTTCCCTCATATCATCCACATTTCCTTTGAAAGCCAATCCAAAGACCGCTAATTTCGCATCTTGTATATTGTTTTCGCTCAAAATCCCCATCGTCATTCTCGCCGTATACTGTGGCATTCCGTCGTTCGTATTACGCGCCAATTCGATAAGTCGTGCTTGTTCAGGATCGAGTTCAACTAAAAACCATGGATCAACAGCAATACAATGGCCCCCAACTCCAGGACCTGGCAAGTGAACATTTACTCGTGGATGATAATTGGCCAATTTAATAGCTTCCCATACATTCACACCGATGTTCGCTGAGATCTTTGCCAGCTCGTTTGCAAGCGCAATATTGACATCACGGTATGTATTCTCCATCACTTTTGCAAGCTCTGCAGTCGTAGCATCCGTTTCGTGCATTTTCCCTGTGACGAATGATTGGTAAAGATCTGCCGTCATCTTGGCTGATTCAGGATTAATACCGCCAATTATTCTGTCATTTGAAATAAGCTCCTCAAAAATACGACCTGGAATGACGCGTTCAGGAGAATGAGCAACAAACAATTCGACGCCAAATTCTAAGTTCGCTTTAATGAGTTCAGGCATCATCACATTTTCGACAGTGAGTGGTGGTACAGTAGATTCGAGAATGACTAAGTTCCCTTTTTCCAAATAGGGTACAATCGAAGCAGTTGCACTTCTTACATAATCAAGGTTTGCTTTTTTGTCCGCATTGATTGGAGACGGCACGGCTACAATATACACATCAGCTTTCACAGGTTCCGTTCCTACTGTTAGAAAATCTGAATCAATTGCACTTTCAAGTCTTTCTTGCAGACCATTTTCTTCAATATGTAACTTTTTTTCTTTTATCAAATTAACCGCTTTTTCATTAATATCTACTCCATGAACTTTATGGCCATGGTTTGCAAACATAACAGCTGTCGGAAGACCTATATAGCCAAGGCCAATCACGCAAATTGATTTCTTCATAAGTAATTCTCCTTTTAGTTTCCTCTATCTCGTAATACTTTCCATAAAAACAATGGTAAGTTGAGTTGCCGTTTTAGACGTTTAGGCTCACGCAGAAGTCTATAGAACCATTCAAGGCCCAGTTTTCTAAAGAATAACGGGGCACGTTTAACTGTTCCTGAAAACACATCAAAACTTCCACCGACACCTTGAAAAACTAGGACGTTCCTTAACTGATCGATGTTTCGTTTAATCCATAATTCTTGTGTAGGACTTCCAAGAGCTACGAAAATCATCTTTGCCCCACTAGCATCAATTTCGCTTACAAGCTTTTTCTCGTCTTTTCTATATCCATTTGAATATCCTGCAACTTGTAAGTTCGGGATATCATTTTTTATGTTTTCAATTGCTTTCTTTACAACTTCCTCTTTCGCACCGTAAAAATAGACAGGGAGTTTGTCACTTGCTGCGAACTCTAACAGTCTAGACATCATTTCAACGCCGGTTACACGTTCTTTCACTTGACCTTTTTTTAACTTAGAAGCCAATAAAATCCCTACGCCATCAGCGATTTGAAAAGTAGAAGCATTAATTAAATCCTTTACTTCTGGATTTTTCTGGGCTGTCATTACTTTTTCAGGATTCACCGCAATGATTGTCGATTGCTTTTCTTCATTTATACGGATCCTTAGCTCTGTAATTATCTCCTCATAGGTTAATGGGGAGACACTTACGGATAGAAAATATTCCTTCATTGTTGGAAGACCTCAATTCATCAAATTCAACTTGTACTATTATAACAGAGATTTGGAATAGAGCACAAAAAATACATCATGTATTCAGTGCCTGCTTATACACTTCGCGCAAAATTAGTATCATCCTATTTTTTCCGAAATGTTTCGTTTTATGCGTAAACCTGCAATCTCATCAAAATCTTCCGGCGCCTTAGTAAGCGAGATTTCATGCACTACTTGTTACATGTGCGCTACAAATCATTTTGCAATAAAAAACCTTTACTTAGAAGGAGTGAGCCCCCCTCCTAAATAAAGGCTTAACGACTAGTAAACGATCCTATTCACAATCAACTTCCACATACCCAAATTTCATAGCGACATACAATTCGCCTCATTCAAATCCTTTATCTAACAAGTGTTTATTGCCGTAAGCAATTGCTAACAGAAGGAAATAATAGAGCATAAATGTATCATTCTCAAGGATGTTATAGAATGCAGCTCCAACGACTAAGGTCGTTAAAAAGTATAACAAGAAAATTGGTATTGGTGATTTTTTGTATCGTTTAATGTATTGAATTGTAAGCAATAGTAAGGATATCACAAATACCGCAAGTGTGATCACCCCTACAATTCCAGTTTCAGCAAGCACTAAAATATATTGGTTATCCGAGTAGAAATTCGTTTTTATTGAAAAATGGTCGTAAATAGGGGAGGAATAAGCCAATGTTGCAGCGCCTCCAAATGTTCCAAAACCCGCTCCAATAATCGGATATGCTTTAAAGACTTCAATAGATTTTTTCACATAATAGATTCTTCCTGTTTCTGAACTTAACTGAATTGTATCACCTGTGAAAGCTTCTTTATATCTGTTAATGCCCGTGGAGTTAGTTTCATTATTCTTTTTTCCTTCATCATCAATTGACTGTTCTAGATCTGTCTCGGGATTGTTGATAACTGTATTGATATATAGATCACTTGCATATGTTATTGCAAAATAAATGATAACCGAAGTGGCTGCTATTCCAATAACTTTCTTTAACCCGTTCAATGATCTGTAGACAACGAGATAGATAAGAGCAAATATAACTAAAGCGATCAAGGATCCCCTTGAGTATGTTAAAAGGAAGGCAGCCGCTATAATGGAAGAGCCCGCAAAAATAATCCATCGCTTACTTTTAGGCACTACTTTCATTAAGAATAAAGAAATGAAAAAAGCAATTATTAAATACAATCCGAACTCATTAGGGCCTTTTAGCAATCCATATACTCTAACATGATTTGTAGGAGACAACGTCCAATTTTGCCATTCTGTCGGCATTAACATCGTTTTGTCTGATATCTTCTCGACGAAGCCTTGCAAGGATAGAATAATCGCGGTGCAAAAAGTAATCATTGCGCCTTTTTTAAGTTGTTTCACAGAAATTTCCATTCTTTTAACTACGTAATAAATCAGAAAAAACAATACGTAAGTTCTCAATTGAAAAATGATAGCATTTAAACTGACGCCGTTAATAAGTGCAGATACACTTCCTATTACTAAGAAGCTCATGTAGGCTACTTCTAACTTTTCAAAATGAACTAATGTTTTAAGGTTTTTTCTGTTTTCGTAAATCGTTTTAGCAATTAACGCAAAAATTATTAAATCTCCAATAAGTTTAAAACCCGGATTTAATGCTGTTAAAAATGGTCTAATCGGTATGTACACGAGTAACATATATAGACCCAAGTCTTTTCTGAAAAACGTTAAAACTGCTAAAAAGACTACAATTATTAAACCAATAGTAGTTATATTTACAATAAGTCCAAAAGCTACCATTGCTAGTGTGATAAATAACCAAGCAAAGTCATTTTTCAATAAATTCATGTTGGATACCTCTACTTCATAATTTTACTAAGGGGATAAATCATTCTATTCCTACCTTTGTTGTTGCGTTACGTTCTTTGATAAATCAGCATATCTTCTACGCATCAACTTGCTTAACACATAATCGTTTTCGATAACTTGCAATGACGAATGGTATTCCTACGTACAATAAAGATGCTCATCCATATCATAAAGCAGAACTTCATAAACAAGCAATGAAAAACTTTAATTTTATCATTTTCCGTGTATCAATACAATTTCATCATTTCAGACATAAATGTCCTTCACTCATGACTTTTTCTACATCGTTTCAGGTCTTAATTTAAAATAGAATCATATTAATAGCAGCAAAAAATGCATGTCGGCATATTGGCCTTCATGCATTTTTATGTCTTGTCCTAAACTCTTAGTACATCTAGTTCGTAAAATAATCTTGAACGCTTTGATAAATTCCCTCTGCAATTAATCGCTTATATTTGTCTTGTCTTAACTTAGCTGCATCTTCTTCATTATCAATAAAGCCTACTTCCAACAAGGCACTAGGAATTTTGGTTTCCCGAATGACATGGAAATTACCTTCTGCCACTCGTCTATTCACCATGTTTGTTTGCTTTATTACATTTTTTTGGAGAATACCTGCCAACTTCAAGCTGTTTTCCTTTTCGTATTTCCCATACCAGAATGTTTCTACTCCCTTGACTGCACCATTGAGAGAATTTCCATGTATGCTTATAAATATATCTCCATCAGATGAATTAGCAATACTAGCCCGTTGAGATAATGATAGAAACTCATCTGTTGTCCTTGTCATGATGACTGTGTAACCTGCCTTTTCTAGTAGGCTTCTTGTGCGCAAAGCAAGGTCAAGGTTTAGCTCCTTTTCAAAAAAGCCAATTCCTTTTGCACCGGGATCTGAACCCCCGTGACCGGCATCTAAAACTACTACTTTTCTATCTGCTTTGCCTTTAATCCAATCTCCACTCTTTGTAAAGTACTCTTTCTTTCCGTTTATTGTAATCCAACCTGTCTGCATGATGCCTTCGGAGTTTAAATAGTACCATTTATTGTCGTTGTATACCCACCCCGTCATGTGCCGGCCAGAACCCATAAAGAAGTGCCACTCACTATTCATTTTCTTCCATCCGGTTTGCATTGTGCCGTTCGAGTTTAAAAAATACTTTGTCGGCGGCTCTTCTAACCAACCAGTTTGCATGACTCCTTCATTGTCCATAAAATACCATTTTCCTGAAATGTGAACCCAGCCTGTTTTCATCTTCCCATTCTCATCAAAATAGTACCATTTCCCCTGATCTTTGAGCCAGTTACTAGTGATGAAGCCGTTCTCACCAAAATAACTTTTTCCGTCTTCAGTTAGAACCCATCCCAATTGAACAACTCCATTATCGTCAGTGCGATAAGTTGTCCCATTGAACAGAAGCTCTCCGATAACTTGTTGGCCCAACTCATTGAATAGCAGTAAGTCATTCCCTACTATTGTTGGACCCTTTGCTAATTCACCGTTTGCACTAAAATAATACTTATACCCGTCTGATTCATACCAACTATTTGTTTTAAGATATCCTTCACTATCAAACAAATATTCTTTTCCACTAATTTCAGTGTGTCCAATTTGCTTCATGCCTGAATGAGTATAGTACCTTTTTTTCCCTTCTATAGTAAGCCACCCGGTGTGCATTGAACCGTTTTCCCGAAAATAGTAGTCTTTACCCGAGATTGTATGACTACCAGTAATCATTTTCCCTCCAGCGCCCATGTAATACCAAACACTCCGGTCTTTCAACCATCCACTCTGCATGGCCCCACTGCTGTTTAAAAAATACCACTTTCCATGATCAAACAACCAGCCTGTTTTCATGGCTCCGTTGGAATTAAAGAAGTACCATTTCCCTTGTATTGCAACCCAACCTGTTTTCATAAGAGCATGATTGTCCATGAAATACCACTTACTATCGACATTTTTCCAGCCAGTTATTAGGTTTCCATTTTCACTATATGACCATTGTCCATTTGTCTTAACCCATCCAGAGGTACTCGCATCGGCATTGCTTGGTAGCAATGCTAATGCGAGTAATAATGCAGCTGTTAAAAGAAACAAATTCCATTTAGTTCTTGTCATACAATCTCCTTATAAAGCTTATAGCTCAGTTATTTTGTATAAACCGGGACGTCAAAGTAAAGCGTATACGCGTCTAAAGAGTCAAAAACATTTTTCATAATGCCTGCTTGTAGTACAGATTGCTTTGTAGCCCAACCCATGTCTGTAGCATACTGGTGGATGGCAGGCTTTGCAGGATTCCATCTCATTTTGTAGAGAGTATCTTGTTTATAAGTAGGGTTATTAATATAGTTTCTAGATATAAAGTAAGCTCCACCGGAAATCGCTTTTTCAGGCGTAAACCATCCTTCAGAATAAGCTCTTTCAGCGCCCAATCTTACTGCATCCACATCTGAAGCACCTATTCCAAACATGTTGTAAACAACTTTAGGTGTTACAGGTTTTCCATTAACTTCACTTACCAAGATTCCCTTTGATAGCACTGATGTACCATTCCCTGTTTCTAGTAATGCATGTGCAATTAAATAGACTTCATTTATGTTATTAGCAGCACTTGCATCAAGGAATGCTTGTCCTTTGCCATGGAATATACCTTTACCTTTTAGTACTCGTTCGTTTAGATCATTAACATTCGTTTCAGCAGATTTAGAGAGGACAAGGAATTGATAGAATTCCTGGTCTGTTTCCTTGTAGGTGCTTGGATTGATGTATGGAACTACATCCTCTCTATAAGCGTTTCTCCACACCATACTAATTCGATGCCAGCCATTTGCTGTATCTAGTATTTGTACTTGCTTTCCTTTTGGTATTAACCCCCACTTGTGGGAAGTAGCAGAAGGCTCGGCTCTTACATTGAGATTATACGTCGTGATATATTTTCCAGGTGCTAAAGGATCTGGAATTACATATTCGGCAGAGACGTAAGCAGGTTCATTTCGATATTTGTCTGTTTGTGGTGGAATACTCAATGCCATCTGCTTATCTAACATTGCATTTAACGAAATAGGATATTGCGTGTAGTCAATAACTTTTCCTTTTGTCCAAACTCCATTTTCGTCAAAGAAATATACTCGATTATTAATCGTTTGTTTGCCGGTAAGCCTTATTCCACTCTCGTTTAAGTAATACCATTTACCCGCTAACTGAATCCAACCTGTTTGCATGGCACCACTGCTGTTCAAGTAGTACCAATTACCCGAAATGTGTACCCATCCTGTTTGCATCACTCCGTCGGCAGAGAAATAATAATTGATGTTATTGCTTTTACTCCAACCTACTTGCATTTCACCATTGGAATTGAATAAATACCAGTTACCTTCGAGTTGAAGCCAACCAATTCTTCTGTAATTGTTTATATAATAATATTTCTTACCATTCTCTTCGAACCAACCGTTAATCACTTCATTCGAGGATAATAACCCGTTCTCGTCAAAAATGTATGGCTTGCCATCAATTATATGCTGACCAATTAGGGCTTTCCCTGTTTCTGGATGAAAATACCTTTTCCCTTCCGTGAAATCGATCCATCCCGTTAACCTACTACCACTTCTATTAAAGAAATACAATTCACCTTCAATTGTATGTAACCCAGCTAGCATTTGGCCTTTAGCATTTAGATAGTAAGTGGTGCCTCCGTCTACAAACCAACCTGTTTTCATTGCTCCGCTAGCGGTCATAAAATACCAATGACCATTAACGTAGATCCAGTTTTTCAACATTTTTCCGCTTCCGTGTAAATAATACCACTCACCTTTGAGTTGCATCCAACCTACCTTCATTGCCCCACTAGAGGTTAAGTAATACCATTCATTATTAATTAAAGTCCAACCCGTTCTCATTGATCCATCACTCATGAAATAGTACCAAGTACTTCCAAGCTTTAACCAACCGGTCCTCATTACTCCATCATTCATAAAGTAATACCATTTGCTATTAATCTTTTTCCAACCTGTAGCCATTATTCCGCTTTGGTCAAAATAATACCACGTACTTCCGAGCTTTAACCAACCAGTCCTCATTACTCCATCATTCATGAAGTAGTACCATTTGCTATTAATTTTTTTCCAGCCTACGTTAGATACTCTCGTCGTATTAGCAACAACAGCCTGGCTTCCTTCTAATTTCGCAAAATTGGAGGTTGCTTCCACGACAGAGAATGGATTCGTCGATGATACTAATATTCCAGTAGCAAGAACAGTAGCAGTAATTTTATACTTCAATTTTCTCTACTCCTCATTCAGTCATTTAAGCCTACTAAAGTATGCCTCAATTAATATTTTAGCAACTATGCGAGATGTTTAATAGACTATTTTACATTTTTATTCATAATAGTATTTATGGCTTACTCAAGTGTCACGGTGATTATTATGATATTTCCTTGTTTACCAGCTATCATCTAAATTAAATAATAATATAATAAAAAAAGTCATGAATGTTTTAAATTCATGACTTTTTCCTAACACTACATTATTTAATCCATTCTCCACTAGAGCTAAAGTAATATTTTTTACCTGAAATTGTAACCCAACCAGTTTGCATGCTACCGCTTTTACTAAAGTAGTACCATTTCGTCCCTACTTTCTGCCAGCCGATTTGCATTGCACCGTGCTTATTGAACAAGTACCATGTGGCACCGACTTTCTTCCAGCCGGTTTGCATTGCTCCGTGCTTGTCGAACAAGTACCATGTTCCGCTAACTTGCTGCCAATCGGTTTGCATCGCACCGTGCTTGTCGAACAAGTACCATGTTCCGTTGACTTGCTGCCAGCCGGTTTGCATTACACCGTGCTTGTCGAACAAGTACCATGTTCCGCTGACTTTCTGCCAACCAGTTTGCATTACACCGTGCTTGTCAAACAAGTACCATGTTCCGCTGACTTTCTGCCAACCAGTTTGCATTGCTCCTGAAACCCCTAAATAATACCACATATTTTGGTCTTTCACCCAACCCGTTTCCATTACAGCTGTTTGATGATTGAAGAAGTACCATTTGTCATTAAGCTTATACCAACAAGTAACCTTCTTACCTTCTTCATCGTAGTAGAACCATTTACCGTTCTCCAGGATCCATCCCGTCTCAATTTCTTCAACCGGCTCTTTATATTCTTCTCGATGAATGACAATTGTTTGTACGGTTTCATGTCCTGCCAGATCTACCAATTTAAGTTCAAAAGTGTTTTCTCCGACAACGAGCGGAAGGTCAACTGAAACATCTTCATGAATCGCTTCCATTTTGTAGCCTTTCATTTCAGCGTAAAACTTTTCGTCTCCATCTACGTAAAATCTAAGTTCACTAAAGTTATCAGACAATGAAGCAATCAATTCAAAGGTTTCCACCTCGAATTCAACACGCTCAGGTACTTCTACTTCGATGACTGGAGCAGTTGTATCTACAAAGATCGTTCTGCTATTAAATAGAGAAGTTTCATTACCTCCTGTATCCTTAGCGTAGATTGAAATCGGATGTGCCCCATCTTCAAGTACTATAGTCGTCTCAAATTTGTAAATCTTTCTCTCGTTATCCCACTGAAGTTCAACATCTTTCCCTTGTACTTTAAATTCTGTGATGTCGGATTCATCTTGAACTGTACCAGATACAACCACTTCGTTCTTATCACTAACACTAGCTGTTTCTGGTGACAGTATAGTAATTACAGGGATATTTTTATCATTGACTGCCAATGTGCTTGTGTTACCTGCAAAATCTACTGCTACAATTTCAATAATAGATTTAGCATTCTCAATTGTAATGTGCTGTTCTTGTTCGTTAACTGTTGCTTGTAACTCACCATCAACAAATACCTCAATATATTTAATGCCTGAACCACCATCAACTGCACCATATGTCAATTGATTGCCTTCAAGGGTACCTGTAATTTCAGGTCCAACTGTATCTACGATAACTGGAACTTGAACTTTTTGTGCAGGTTTTCCTTCAAAGTCAATTGTGGTTGCAATTTCGAAGTAATATTGACCGTCTTCAACAACTTTATTTTTTACTTTGCCATCCCACCCATTAGCCGGATCCAACGTATACGTCGGATAAGTTCCATCATGGTAGTGTTTTCTAACGTTATTATCCGTTTTAATCGTGCGCAGTTTATTTTTCTCACTATCTAGGACATTGTATTGTACTTGTTTTGCATTTCGCAAAAACGACAGAACCGGTATGATCTGATCGTTCTCATCGTCTCCATTTGGTGAAATTGCGATAGTAGACGCTGAATACTCTTTGTTAATAGGATCAAAGCCTAAGTAGTAATAGCTATCTTCGTTACTATAAACCATAGCTGAATTGCCATAGAATGAGCTGCTATCATCGTAGATCATTCCGTCTACTACTGGCGCTGCGTTCCAATCACCGTTAAACCCTACATAAGGAACTGAAAGTGTCGGTTGCGTTTCATTTGCCAACGTTACGAATCCTTCAACAAAGTACCCATTCGGGAAAACTTCTTCAGGATCTACCATTGCACTCGCATTCCTATTAAAAACCTTGGCATCAGCCAAGTTCACTTTCACTTCAAACACTACTGAACCATTTGCTGGTACTTCTAATGTGTCTACGCCTTTGTTTAGTGTTACGATTGCCCCTTCTAATTCTTGTGCTTCAAGCTCATCAGGAGCATATCCTAACTGGTCAAACAGGACTAAATCCGTTTGCACATTGGCGTCAAGATTATAGGTTACTGCTTCATCCGTATAATTTGTCGCCATTAGTTCGAAAGTGAATTCATCATTCACTTCTTTTAGTGCTACTTTTGCTAGATCCGTAGTAGTCTCTGTCACGACTACTGGTGTGCTCAATGCTGCATGAAGTTGCATAAGTCCTGCACCTTGCAGACGAGGTGAGTAGAGATTTTCTAAACCAAATATTCCTTGAACAGTTCCTTTGTCAATCATAGGCTTTGCGGTATTCATCAACATGTTCTTCGCTAGCTCAACTCTGTCTCTTCCAGTTAAGTTAAAATCCTTATCAACTCGTTCAAGAACGAGAGCCGCTCCCCCTGAGACATGAGGCGCAGCCATAGATGTACCACTCATTAAACCGTATGCATCTCCTTGTAGTGTCGAGTAGATGTTTCCACCTGGAGCTGTAATTTCTGGTTTAAAGTCAAGGTTTGGTGTTAACCCCCATGAACTAAACGCCGACATTTTTCCTGCGTTTGGATTTGCGGATTTCTTTTTCCCACCATCAAATGTCAATGTTACTTCAGTTCCCTTTTTAATCTCTTCAGCTAGTAGATCACCGTCGTTTTTCAACATAAATAATTGAGGGATAACAATTGCTGGATCAGTAGCCATATTGACATAGCCATCCGCGTTGTTATAAATAATGACACCTGCTGCCCCAACAGCTTGTGCATTTAATGCCTTTTCAGTAAAAATGATATCACCGCGTTTAACTAATGCGTATTTACCTGTAAAGTCTTTACCTTCAAAGTCCGCAGGTTTTCCTAAGCCAGCATGTTCAACGATAAACTCTTTTTGCGCAACGTCATTTGGATGAACTGCACTTGCTGATAGGAAAGTAGCTTGTCCACTTGTTTCAGCAAAGTCGTATCTCACTGCATCCATGTCCATGTAAGCGTTTTCAAACGATGCTACCTGCAAAGAATCAATGGAGAGACCAGGTGATCCAACAACTCCAATGTCAGGATTCGAAGCGTATGGATTATCAAAACCAGCTCCAAAATGCGCTGAGTTCCCCGCTGAAATAGACATTAAAACACCATGTTCAACAGCACGTGTCACCGCTTGTTGTTCAGGATCTTCTGGTGTTACAAAGGCTGCAGTAGAACCTAAACTCAAATTCAATACATCAGCACCTAAGATGATTGCATCATCAATGGCTTTTACGTATATATCTCCCCAAGTCGATCTCAAATTCACATCGTTACCAAACACTTTCAAAGCAAGAATTTGCGCTTCAGGAGACACTCCTTTAATTTCCCCATTTGCGGCAACAGTGCCTGCAACGTGCATTCCATGATGAGATGCTTTAGGACCGAGGTCTAAGATTTCATGGTTTTCGTCCATGTAATTATATCCGTACGGTACTTTCGTAGTGTAGAATTTTCCTTGAAGACCATTTTCTGAGATGGAGCTTTCAACAGCGTTTTGTTGCAATTTGGCTTCTTCTTCGTTTGTCAGCACAAAGTCCTTATGGCTTGGATCTACTCCTGTGTCAATGATCCCGACAATCATGCCTTTACCATTGTAGCCATATTCCTCCCAAGCCTTCTGTGCTTCAATCAACTCGTTACTATAATTCATATTAGGTTCAGTAACAGGACGCTCGTACTCATTGGAAACAGAAACACTAACGACCCCAGGTAGTTTTTCGATTGTTCCAATTTTTCCATACTCAACGACCCCACTAAAACCGTTAAAAACGGTCGTAAAGCTTTCTTTAAACTCCATATTCACTTGATTACTTGATAGTTTTTGTTTTACTTTGTTTTGAGTCTCAAGCACATTCGCTTGAAGTGTCGCTTTTTTCGACTCAGATACATCAGCGTACTTAATGCCTTGATTTGTCGCATATGTGATAGCAGGGTCCCCTTCAACTTCTACAATCACACGAACTTTATCGGTAAATTTATAGGTGTCCTCTTGGGTTACATACCCACTTTTTTCTGTTTTACTTTGATTGACCGATTTGTTGCGTTCCGGTGCTTTTAAGGTTCCATTTGCAAAAGATGTGCTCGAAAAGACTAGCATTAATGCAAGAAGCATCGATAGAATTCTACCAACTTTCAACATAATCCCCCCTGTTTATTAGTAAACTACCATTTGGTTAAAATTTGCACTCCTTTCTATTTTTTGTAGGCGTACTCTATTACTATATTAACAATCGAATAAATAGTCAAATCATTTAGTACTATTAGACAATTATGCTACTTAATGCTGAATTTTATTGTTGCGGTAGAGTCTAAAGTCTTATTAGCGAGCAAGTGGATGGTAAGTGTATAGTCATCTTTTTCTAGTGCTCCAAGAACTATTTCATAGACAATTTCTTCGTTAGGATCGAGTGTTATCTCTTCCAATGCTTGTGTAAAAACCTTCCCGTCAGAATACCGTTTAATTAGCCCTTTGTCCTTACTATATAGCTCGTATTCGTAATGTTGGCCAGATTTGAAGACCAGTTTCTCTTTGGTACTCCCTACATTTTTTATCGTGTACAAGAAGGTTTTTTCCGTTGCATCGGATTTTCCTGCATCTAGTAACGTAACGACAATTGTATTGTCAATTTTGTCTTTTCTATTGTCATTTGGTTTAAACTCTTTTTCTTTTTCCATTTTGTTTGTTTTCACGCTTTCTTCATCCTTTCCTTGTGTAGGTAATGGTTTTTCGTGAGGATCTTTATCCCTGATTACAAGTACGGAACTTACTACGGTCATACACAGTATGATTCCTAGAAACAATCTACTTTTCTTCATATTTCAGCTCCTTGCTTTAATTGGTATACTTCTATTGAAATAGTAGATTAAAACTTCAGTTAAATTATACACAAAATTTGAAATAGTAACCAAATAAAAATCCGGTGCTTGCCTTCGTTTAAGCACCGAATTTTTTAAAACAGACTATAAGCAAGATCCTACTTTTCAAAATAAAACCTTGGACGATAGAGATATGTTAATCTTTTTTTCTACTTTCCTTGTGTAATCTTCCTTCCTTGATTGCTTTCAGCAAATTTTCTCTTTCTCCATAAATCTTCCGCCGCTCCTGAGCCGAGGATGACACCGATGATGATGAGTAGGAAGCCGATGAGATGACGTCCTGTGATGATTTCGCCTAGGAAGAGGGCTGAGCCTGTTAGTGAAAAGAGCGTGTTTAGGTTCATGAAGATGGCGGCTTTAGCTGGACCGACTTTTCCTAGTGAGTAGTTGTAGAGCATGTGTCCGACGGCTGTTCCGATGATGCCGCTTGCTGCGAATGCTGCCCAGAATGTTGGCGGAACAGTAGCGAATTTTGCAATTTCACCGGGTTCCTGAATGAAGCTGATGACGATGAGCAGGAGGCTGCCTGTTGTTAACATGTACGCGGTGAGGAGCCTTGGGTCAAGCGTTCTTGCTGCCTTCGCGATTACCAAAAATGAGAGCACTTGGGCGAGAATCGATAGAAATACGAATGTGTCGCCGAGTTTGAGGCCATTGAGTCCTTCCCCCCCTGCGAGGACGACGGAGCCGATGCCGATGAAGCCTGCGATTGCGCCGAGCCATTGGATTTTGGTTGGGTAGTTGCGCAGGATGAGTGCTGTGAATATGGCGGTTAGGACGGGGCCTGTTCCGAGTATGAGTCCGGCGTTTGTACCTGATGTGCGGAAGAGACCCATATTAAGGAAGTAGTGGTGCAAGACGACGTTGAGTGCTGCGCCGCCGATGATGTATGGCCATTCTTGTTTGGTTGGTAGGCGTACGAGTTTGAATGTGCTCAGGATGATGAAGACGGCGATTCCGGCGGTGAGGATGCGGAATGCGGTCATTGTGACGGGGTCCATGATGGTGAGCATGTATTTGAGTAGGGGGAGGTTGAGTCCCCAGATGAGCATTGTGGTTGTGAGGAGTGCGTATAGTTTCCACATGGATTGTGTCCTTCTTTCTGTTGTTTGTGGGATTTAGTTTAGCATAGATTTTTGGTTTTTTGGGGGTTTTGCTGGGATTTGAGGCGGTTATGCGGTGTTTGGGGCGATTATGCCGCGATTGGTGGAGTTATGCGGCGATTCGAGAAAGTGTGCGGCGTTTGAGCGGGTTATGCCGCGTTACGCAAAAGTATGCGGCGTTTGAGGAATTTATGCCGCGTTTGCGGTAGTTATGCGCTGTACGGGAAGGAGTTTTTTCTGATTCGTGGAGGTTTCTGAGTGATGCAGGTTATCTGTAGCGCCTAATGGGTTTTTACAAATTAAGGTTTTAGTATGATAGTCATTATGAATAAACTTTAACGCTTCTGTGGGTAAACTCTATGCTGTTCGGTTACGTTTGATCGGAGCGATGTATGTAATTCTTTATTCATTACACAGAATGTTCGTTCGCGTTAATTGGTATGAAATGATAGAATAGAAGTTACAGCGACATAGTTGGATGGAAGGTTGGCACTCCCGTGAAAGGGGGTGATAAAACGGGAACATACGAAGCTATAAGTGTTCTGATTCAGTTTTTTATAGCAATTGCTACTGCGGTTACAACTGTTGTAGCAATTATTGTATTGTTTACCACTAGAAACAAATAACCCCATCCAATACACTGGCCAAAGTGGGATGGGGTTACTTTATGCTCTACTAGCCAACCGCACTTCTTGCGGATGTTCGCTGTAATTGACTGAGCGTTGTCGGACGCTCGGTCTTTTTTAGTATATGTTAACTGTAGCATATTTATAGTGTTATTTCATTTTTATTACCTTTTAGTTATCCGTGTTGAGTTATGGACGAGTACGCAAAGTTCCGCGAAAGGTTTCTGAGTGTTGAAGTTTTGTGTCGCGCCTAATGGGTTTTGACAAATTAAGGGCTTGTTTGAGATGGATGGATTGGTTGGCGTTATGCGGTGTTTGGAGGAAGATATGCGGGGTTTGAAGGAAATATGCCGCGTTTGTAAGAATTATGCGGTGTTTGGATGATCATTGATATTGATTAGAAAAGCGGGGGTATGTGCCCCGCTTTTGAGTTAGAATTTGAAGGCTTTTCGCTGGATGGCGAGGGAGCCGATGATGTAGGCGATTAGGGAGAGTACGATTGGTACGGTTACGGTGTGTACTCCGAGTAAATTGCCGTTTGCTATGTTGTAGAAGTGGATCGCGATGTAGCTGGCGATGCCGGTGAGCATGCTGAGTATAGCGCCGTATTTGTTGCCGTATTTCCAGTAGAGGCCTAGGACGATTGGCCAGATGAAAGCGGCTTCGAGTCCTCCGAATGCGAATAGGTTCAGGAAGATGAGTAGGTCGGGTGGCTGCAGGGCTAGGAGGAAGACGATGATTCCTAGGAGGCCTGTGATGCCGATACTCATTTGTTTTACTCGTCTTTCGGGAGCTTCCGGTTTAATGAAGTTCAGGTATACGTCTTTGACGATGGCTGAGCTTACTAATAGTAAAAGCGAGTCCACGGTTGACATGATTGCTGCCATTGGTGCCGCGAGGACTATGCCCGCTAGCCACGGGGGCAATACTTCCAACGCGATTAACGGAATGACCTTATCCCCTACCTCGATTCCTGGCATGACGGGGCGGGCGAAGACGCCGATTAGGTGCATGTTGAGCATGATGAAGCCGGTGACAATGGTGCCGATGACGAGTGCCCGGTGCATGGCGCGCGAGCTTTTGTAGCTCATGGCGCGGATGACCATTTGCGGGAGTCCGACGACGCCGACGCCGACGAGTATCCAGAATGAGGATATGTAGGCGGGTGTGAGGGTGCCGTCTACTCCGTATGGTGTGACGAGTCTCGGGTTTTCGTTGAGTAAGTCTTGCATGATAGCCGGGATTCCCCCGCCGGCGATGATGACACCGATGAGGAGGATGAGTGTTCCGACGACCATGATGGCTCCTTGGACGGCGTCTGTGAGTGCGACTGCGCGAAATCCGCCAATGGTCACGTAGACGAGGACGGAGATGGCGAAGATGAAGAGCGCCGATGTGTATTGGAGGCCGGTTAGCGATTCGATGAGCCGTGCGCCGCCGACCCATTGTGCGGTCATGGCGGAAAATAGAAAGATGATGATGGCTAGGGCTGATAGAATCGCGACGGCCGAGCTATTATAGCGGGCTTTTAGAAAGTCGATCATCGTGACGGCGTTGTATTTGCGCGCTAGGATAGCGAATTTTTTTCCTAGGATGAGCAGGACAAAATAGCCGGTGACAACTTGGCTCATGGCGAGCAGGATCCAGCCGAAGCCGACTGTGTAGGCGGTTCCGGGGCCTCCGAGGAAGCTGGATGCGCTGCCGTATGTGGCGACCATCGTCATGGCGAGGACGAAGCCGCCGAGTTCGCGTCCGCCAAGGAAGTATTCTTGTAGGAATCCGCCATTTGTGCTCATTTGTTTGGACGCGATGAAGCCGATGGCGAAGATCGCGAGCAGGAAGATGATGAGCGGGATGATGACTTGGCTATTCATAGTTTCGGTGATTCCTCCTTTGGCTGGGTTTCGGTAGGCTCTGCGTCAAGCGGGATTTCTTTTAGAAAGTATTTTGTGATGACGATGACGAGTGCAGACATCAGGATGAAGCCGATGACGCAGCTGTAGAAAAACCAGTCGGGCAGGCCGAATGTGTATGTGTATTCTTCGGGTGGGCGGTTGCCGAGTCCGTAGGCGAATCCGAACCACCAGATGAAGTTGAAGATGGCGAGTGCAATGCCGATTTTTGCTTCGCGGTGGGCGATTTTGAAGCGCGGATCGGGTTTGTAGGTGGTTTTTTGTTGGTCGGCTTGCATGGTAGATGCTCCTTTCTTTTTTTGTTGGTTGAATGATTTTGTTTTCTTGGGTTGATTATACAGGATTTTTATTGGTTATGCGGGGATTTTTGGGATTATGCGGCGTTTGGCGGGATTATGCCGCGTTCTGTGGGATTATGCGGCGTTTGGCGGAATTATGCCGCGTTTGAGGAAGTTTTGCCGCGTTTCGTAGAGTTATGCTGAGTTCTCGAGAGGTATGCGAAGTTTACTGGGTTCGCGGGGTGCATTTGTGATTTGGCATAGAGGTCGCGAATGGATGCACTTAACCATTTAGGAGTTGGTTTGAGGCGGATTGCTGTAGTTTGGTGGTTATGCGGTGTTTGGCGGGATTATGCCGCGTTCTGTGGGATTATGCAGCGTTTGAGGGAGTTTTGCCGCGTTTCGTAGAGTTATGCTGAGTTCTCGAGAGGTATGTGGGGGTTGTTGGGTTCGCGGGGTGCTTTTGTGATTTGCCATAGTGGTCGCGAATGGATGCACTTAACCATTAAGGGGTTGGTTGGAGGCGGATTGCTGGAGTTCGGGTGGTTATGCGGCGTTTGGCGGGATTATGCCGCGTTCTCCGGGAGTTTGCGGCGTTTGAGGGAATTTTGCCGCGTTTTGCTGAGTTTTGCTGAGTTCTGGAGACGTATGCGGAGTTTACTGGGTTCGCGGGGTGCTTTTGTGATTTGGCATAGCGGTCGCGAATGGATGCACTTAACCATTAAGGGGTTGGTTGGAGGCGGATTGTTGGAGTTCGGTGGTTATGCGGCTTTGAGTGGGATTATGTGGCGTTTGAGGGAATTTTGCCGCGTTTTGCAGAGTTATGCTGAGTTCTAGAGAGGTATGCGAAGTTGTGAAGTGAAAGACAGCTTGAGGGCAAGTTTGCTACTTGCTTTCAAGCTGTCTTTTTCATGTATGGATGATTTTGTTAGTTAGTTGTTTATTTTGGATAGTAGTCCATTACGATTTCGTCTTCGAGCATTTCGTCAGTGACTATGAAGCCGACTTTTTTGTAGAATTCGATGGCTCCTGGGTTTTCGGGCCAGACGGATAGGCGGATGCGTTCGCAGTCGGCTTTCTCGGAAAGCATGTCGATGGCTGCTTGCATAGCGTGTTTGCCGTAGCCTTTTCCTTGGAATTGCTCGCCGATCATGAAGCGTGGAATCCAATAGCGATCGTATGGTTCATTGTCGGGAATGTCCTCTATTGCGAGTAGGCCGATGACGGTTGTGTCGTGACAGATTGCATACGGCGTAAAGTTTGGATCGACGTATGCCCATGCGATGGTATTGACGTTTTTTGCGACGAATTCTTGTTGGGATTCTCCTACGTTTAGTTGAACGCAGTCTCTAATGTTTTGTTGTGTGACTTTTTCTAATGTGATGTTCAATTGCATCCCCCTCTTCAAGCTGTTTATTCGATGGGAATTGGTGACTTCCCATCTATTTGTAAAATATAGTGGGCCGCCCGTTTTTCACCTCGAAGCTGCAGATTGGATTTGGCGAGCAATGTTTGAGCAACGTGGCGGCTTGGTAGCTGTAGGAAATAGCGAAGTTGCCGATTCGTGATTTGCGGGTGGATGAGCATAAACCACTCTTTTATTGTTTGCGCATGTTCGCTTTTACTTGTGTGGCCGCACTTCTTGCAATTCCACTTCCTCTTTTCCCAACGCATTCCGATTTTATTGCATGCTGGACAAATGACGCCCGTTGAGATGTCTTGAGGATTTATGTTGTAAATGTTTAGGAGCGGGAATGGGTTATAGGTTTTGTGTTGGTTCTTGAATTTCATTGCCAAGTGTTGTATTGCGGGTTTGTCAAGGATGTGTTCGGTGATCGGTTGTGCAGCTAGGTAGTCTGCGGCTTCGTAAGTAAATAAGATTTTCACTGGAAGCTGCGCGTTTTCGAAGACGAGTTCGTTGGTGTGTGTGAAGATGATGAGGCTATCGATGGGGATCTGGATATTGTGTTGGGCGAGCCAATTCTTCAAGTGTTTTGTTTTTCGTTGGACTTCTTCGATTGGGTTTTTCAGTACTTTTCGGTCACCGTTTCGATAGACTTTGATGAATTGGGTTGGATTTTCGGTGATGACTGTTTTGTTGGCGAAGTTTTTCACTTCAATGATGGTGATGGCGCTCGGTGTGATTAGCAGTGAGTCGATTTGAAAATAGTTTCCTTCGGTGTGCAAGTAGAGATCGTGCAACAGTGCGTATGGATAGTCGGGTTCGAAGTCGAGCATGGCTTTGTCAAATTCGAGTTCCCCTTTGTATCCTGCTTCGCAGTTGTATAGTTCTTTTTGTACGGCATGCTTTTTATCGTGGTGGTTGGGCAGTCGCTTGTCCAAGGCGATTAACCCTTGTAAGTCGTTTGGCATTGTTCGGTTTTTGTATAGCATTTTTTCACCTCTTGTTTAGTGTAGCTTGCTTTGTTCGGGATTGGAATGGTTTGGAGCAAGTTCGTATTTTGATGTAAAAAGACACAATTTGATGTGATTGGTTGATGTTATGCGTTTTACGGGGTGTTTATGCGTTGTTTTGGCGAGATTTTTGAGGAGCAATTTTGGAAAATGAGTTGGGTGGAGGGTGATATGCGGCGTTGTTGAGAAGTATGCTGCGTTTGAGGCGGCTTTGCGGCGATTGGCGGAGTTATGCGGTGTTCGGAGGAAGTTTGCCGCGTTTGAGGCGTTTATGCGGCGATTGACGGAGTTATGCGGCGTTCTTAGTTTTTATGAGGTTTTCTTTTTGCGCGGGTGGATTTTTGAAGGAGATGGATTTTGTCGCGCTGAATGCTGTTAACAAATTAAGGGGTTGGTTGAAGGAGATTTTTAGTTTTGAGTTTATGCGGTGTTTGAGGCGGTTTTGCTGTGATTGGCGGAGTTATGCGCTGTTTGGAGGAAGTTTGCCGTGTTTGAGGGAGTTATGCAGCGTTCTTAGTTTTTATGAGGTTTTCTTTTTCCGTGGGTGGATTTTTGAGGGGGATGGATCTGTCGCGCTGAATGCTTTTGACAAATTAAGGGGCTGGTTGAAGGAGATTTTTAGTTTTGAGGTTATGCGGTGTTTGAGGCGGTTTTGCTGTGATTGGCGGAGTTATGCGGTGTTTGGAGGAAGTTTGCCGTGTTGGAGGGTGTTATGCGGCGTTCTTTGTTTTTATGAGTGTTTCTTTTTCCGCGGGTGGATTTTTGAGGGGGATGGATTTTGTCACGCTTAATGCTTTTGACAAATTAAGGGGTTGGTTGGCGGGGATTTGTAGTTTTGAGGTTATGCGGTGTTTGAGGCGGTTATGCGGTGTTTTGAGGAAGTTTGCGGCGATTTTCGGAGTTATGCGGTGTTTTTAAGGAGTTTGCGGCGTTTGAGGCGGTTATGCGGTGTTTGGAGAAAGTTTGCGGGGTTTGAGGAGGTTATGCGGTGTTTATGGGTTTTTGTGGATACTTGGGTGGGGATGGGAATAACCGCCTGGTCTTTTTTCAGGCGGTTATTGTGCAGTATTGGTAGATGGCGGCGGTGGCTAGGCAGTCGCCGATTGCGTCGTGTGCGTCGTGTTCGAGTTGTAGGTAGTTGGCGAGTGTGCCGAGTTTATGATTGGGTGTTTCAGTGATGGTTTTGCGTGCTAGTTTGACAGTATCGATGACTGTGTATTGTGGGATTGTGATGCCTTCATGGTTATTGAGGGCATATAGAAAGCCCATGTCAAAGGGAGCGTTATGCGCTACGATGGGTAAATGATCTATGAATTCGATGAGTTCGTGTATTTTATTTTCAATTGTTGGTGCCCATTGAACCATTTCATTTGAGATGCCGGTAAGTCGCGTAATTTTGTGTGGGATGTGACGTTCCGGGTTGATAAACGTGCTAAAGATTTCAGTTTGTTGGTGATCGATGTACTTAAGTGCTCCAATTTGGATGATTCGGTCTGCACCTGCTCGGAATCCAGTCGTTTCAAAATCAAGCACGACGTAATTACGAACGGATTTCGTCGTTGTTTTATAGTTTCTATGTTGGGTGGCTCTTCGTGCGCTCCAGTTTTGGATGTTCTGCTTATGCTGCAATAGTTCGGACGCTTTTTTGCTCATCTTCGAAGCACATCCTTTTCCAATTCAATGATTTTTCATCTATTTCTCTATTACATGATTCTATCTTTTATAAACTAGGCGATGCAAGAGGTTTTGTGAAAAGTTCAACAGGAGAATGGCTATCCTTTTAAATAATTAAGGGATTTTTTAGCTTGTCATCAATGAAACCGCGTGATGCACTATCCGTACAGTGCATCACGCGGCTCTTAATAATGTTTAATCGTTAATAACAACGAAGCTGCCTGGTTGTTTTGTTTCAAATTCGAGATTGCTTTTTTTGTATTTGGCTTTTAGTTTTTTGTTCGTTGTGAGATCCAGTACTGCTACTTTTTTGGAACTTACTTTCGTTGTGTCGATTGGTAGTGTAATTTCGATTTCTTCGTCAAGTTTGTTGAGAGCTTGTTTCGTATCTCCTGTGCCTTTGTAGAAGGCGAGTGTGAAGATGTCGGAGATGGCGTTTTTGATTTCACTACCGTCTGCTTGACTGATGGCGATGGTGAGGTCACCTTTTGTTTGTTTGCGTAGTTCTTCGATTGCGTCGTCTTCAAATGTGAAGGTTGCACCAGCGATTTGGAGGACAACGTCTTTCTCGGATTTCTCGATTTTTTTCAGTAGTGCTTGTTCGATGACGATGTGTTTTTCATCGGTAAATTCGGTGATGTCGATGATGATTTGTTTTGCTTTTTTGTTGTTCAAGTATTGCGCGATGCTTTCTTCTGTAACAGTGATTGTGTCCGGCCCTGCTGGTGCTTGGACGGTAACGTCGACTGTTGCGGTGAAGTCCGCGTATTTGACGGTGATTTGTGTTGTTCCTTGTTGCTGGCCAGTGACGATGCCGCGTGTTGCTGAGGCGATCGTCGGGTCAGCTACTGTGTAGGATGCTTGTTCAGAGACATCCGTAATTGTTGTGCTGCCGTCGATGTGCTCTGTTGTTGCAAGGACAGTAAGGTTGTCCTCTTGCCCTACTTCCAGTGTGAGTTCGTTTTTATTAATTGCATAGGTTACGGTTTCCTGCGCAGGCTGCTTCACTTCCAAGTAGACGAGTGTTATGTCGCCATTTGGGAGTGTGACCCGAACTTGAGTTTTGCCTGTTGCGTGTGCTGTGACTAGTCCTTTTTGAACCGTTGCAAATGTGTTATTGACGACATTGAAACGCGTTTGTGCAGTTGCGTCTCTTTCGGTTGTTTCACCTTCAGGAGTGACCGTTGTTTCGGTAACGCGAAGTTGCTCCTGCTGGCCAACTTGCATTGTCAATTCCTTTTTGTTCAGAGTGTATGTGACGACATCTTGTGGGACGTCCTCCACTGTCAAGTAGACGTATAGTGTTTCTTTGTCTGGAATTGTGATGCGCACTTGTGATTGGCCAGGTGCTACTGCTGTGACGAGCCCTTTTTTGACAGTTGCGACAGTGTTATCGATCACTTTGTAGCTCGCAAAGCCGGTAATGTCTTTTTCTGTTACGTCCCCTTCAGGTGTGACGGTTGTTTCTGTCACATACAGTTGTTCTTGTTGACCGACACCGATGTTGAGGTGTGTTTTATTGACAGAATATGTGACCGTGTTTTGCGGAAGGTCTTTTACTTCCAAATAGACGTACATTGGGTCGCGATTCGGAATCAAAATACGCACTTGGGTTTTGCCTGCTTGTTTTGCTGTGACGAGTCCTTTGTGGACCGTTGCGTACGTGTTGTTGACGACGTTGTAGCGAAGTTGTCCTGTGACGTCCTTTTCGCTTACTGTGCCGTCCGGTTTTACAGTTGTTTCAGTGACGTAAAGTTGTTCTTGTTGGCCAACGCCTAGGACCATTTGCGTTTTGTTCACTGTATACGTGACGGTTTCTTCGCCGGTTGGTTGGTCTGTTACTTCAACCGTTACGGCAGCGGTGAAATCGTTGTATGTGACAGTGATTTCGGTTGTTCCGGCTGCGACTGCAGTGACGGTGCCGTTTTGGACGGTTGCGACCGTTTCGTCAGCTGATGTGAAGGTTGCGTTCGCTGTGACGTCTTTGTCCGTTGTTGTGCCGTCCGGTTTTGTTGTTGTTTCTGTTAGTGTCAGTTGTGCTGTGTCGCCAGTTTGTAGGGCGAGTGCTTGTTCGTTAAGTGTATACGTGATTTGGTCGTCCGCTTGGTCGCCAGCGTTGTAGATGACGGCTTCGGCTTTATTGCCAGCTGCGTCTGTGTATTTAACGATGACGGTGTGATTGGCTTTGTCCAGATTCGGCAGTTCGAATGTGTATGTGCCGTCTTGTGCTAACGTAACTGGGCCGGATGTAACGACCTCTTCCCCATTTTTCACTTCGTATGTTGCGTTCAGTTTTGTGTTGATGTCGTAGCCCATGCCGTATTTGACAAGTTCTTGTTGGTAGATGATGTAGGCGTCATCGATTGCGCCTGTTGCTGTTGTGCCTTCGATTGTTCCCGTTACGGTACCTGCAGTCGATTTGACGACGACTGGTCCGACGTAGTCACCGATGACTGGTGGGTTGCCGGATAAGGTTTGGCCAGAGAAATCAATTGTATAGAGGCCGTCAGGAATTGTTGTTGCGCCTGTTCCATCCCACGGGTTGTATTGGCCGCGGATTGGTAGCTGGTAGGAACCTGCACCTAAGCTCGAACCTGCATGCAAGTAGCCGATGTAGCCGTCTTCATACGTGCCGCCTGTCGGGTTCATGATGTCCCAGATTTCGACGAAGTTCAAGCCGACGTCACCTGTGATGGTGAAATAAAGCATTGCTTCGTCTTTCTCGCCGTCGCCGTTGAAGCTAAGGTCTGTTTCAGTAATGGACATGTCTTTTACTTCAGCTGCTGCTTCCCCGCCGAAATCAGCTGCGAATGGTAACGATGCGACGGTGCTGCCACCTGTGATGTGGATGTAGCCGAGCATTTCATCGCCAGGTTTCGCGTTCGTGTTGGCAGATGCTGTGAGCGTGACGTTGAGCAATTGTTCGCCTGCTAGAGTGAACGTCGGTTTGTCGATGGTGACGGTTGCATCCGCGAACCCTTTTGTCACTTCGACTGTTGCGTTGTATGTGCCGCCATTGCCGTTCTCGTTTTTGACGAGGATCTGCTTGTTGACAGAGATCGCTTGGTCGAGTGATTGTGGGCCGAATGTGACGGTCCCTTTTAGGTTTTCGACTGTTTCACCGTCGTTGTTTGCCGTGTCCATGCTGTACGCAAGGATTTCCGGGTGTGCAGCTTGGTAGGCTTGTACGCGGCCGGCTCCTTGTGCGAATACGTCGTACTTGCTAGTGTCCAAGACTTTTGCTGTGTTGGACAGGGCAACTTTGACGTCAAAGGCGTTCCATGTCGGATTCGCTTGCTTGACTAATGCCGCGATTCCAGCAATGTGTGGTGTAGCCATTGAAGTTCCTGTTTTGCGCGTGTAGGCGTGTTCGTAGGTTGCTTCCGGGAAGTCGGCTTTGTACATTGGGATTGCTGACATGATGTTGGTGCCGGGCGCTGTGACGTCGGGTTTGATGTCGAAGTTCGGTGTGGATGGGCCACGGGAACTTGAGTTGTTGACGTCGTCGCCGGTTGTGAGTGTGTTGTCAAAGTTGCTGAATGTGATGGTGCCTTCTGCTTGTGTTAATGCCGCTCGGATTGCGTCTCCGTCGGTTTGGGACATGTCGAATGTCGGGATGAATTCGAATGCGTCACCGAGGAATGTGCCGGACGGGCCTGGTGCGTTTGAGCCGCCTGCAAAGTTGTGGACGATGACTGCGACTGCTCCGTTATCTTTTGCAGCTGCGATTTTGTCGACAAATGGGATTTCGCCGCGGGAGACGAGTGCGACTTTTCCGGTTACGTCGAGTCCTGCGTAGTCGGATGATTTTCCTACGCCTGGGACTGCGATGAGGCTATATTCGCCGTTCAGTTGTGTGGCAAGGTCTTGGCCAAATGTTGTGCCCATTAGGTTCAGTGTTTTGGAGAGGTTGTAGTCTCCGATTGTGATGGCTGCGTCACCGAAATAGCGTGCTTCCGGGTTTGTTGTGTTACCGACTGCAATGCCGAGGCGGGATGTGGCGGGTGTGCCCATTGTGCCGCGGTTCGGGCCTGAGTTTCCTGTTGCGATTACTGAGATTGTGCCTGCGAGCATGGCGTTGTTGATGGCGAATGATGCGCCGTCCGTTTCGGAGTTTGCGCCACCGCCGAGTGATAGGTTGATGACGTCCATGCCTTCGATGACGGCTGTGTCGATTGCTTTAATGATGCCGGATGTGGAGCCGCTTCCGTATGCGCCGAGTACGCGGTATGCGTAAAGGTCAATTTTTGGTGCGATTCCTTTGATGCCGTATTCGTTGTTGCCGATTGCGGCGATGGTTCCTGCTACGTGTGTGCCGTGTGATGTGTAGAAGGAGCTGCCACGTTCGTTGAATTCAGGACGGTGATCCGGTCGATCGAGTGGTGATGTTTCGGATGCGTCGTCCGCTGCTCGTGGGCGGGCGTAGTCCGTTCCTGTGTGTGGGACGAAGTTTTTGCCGCCTTTGTAGATGCCTTGGAATTCAGGGTGGTCCGCATCGATACCTGTGTCGAGGACGGCGACTTTGATGCCTTGTCCTTCGTAGCCTTCAGCCCATAGTGCTTCGATGCCTAGGAAGCCGATGCTTGTGTCCATGGCTGGTGTTGCTTGTTTATTTGGTGCTTTCTCTTGAAGTTTATTGTCTGATGGAGTTGGTTTTTTCAAGTTTGTTTTAGCTGGTTTGCTTGTTTCGAATGCGGTGACGGTTGTGTCGGGTTCGATCAGCGTGACGCCTGAGACTTCGAGTAGTTTTTCGAGGTCGTCGGCTTTGATGGTGCCTGACATGCCGTTAAGTACTGTGTCGTATGTGTAGCCTTCGTTGAATTTTATGCCTTTGGTGACCATTTCTTTTTTGGCACGGATTTGTTGGTTTTTGACTTTTTGTTTGGTTTGTTTTTCTTCCGTGGCGCTAAATGGTTTGCCGTTGAGTTTTTTGATGCCTTTTTCGAGTGCTACCGAGCGTTCAGAGAAGTGGATGATGACTGGGATTTGTTCGTTCCCTGAAAGTTTTTGGAGTTGCTCGTGTAGTGTTGCTTCGCCGCCGATTAGGTTGAGTTGTTCGGCGATGGCGGCTTTTTGTTGCAGTGTGCTTTCGTCAGAGAGTTTGTCTTTGAAAGCTTTGGTGTTGTGTGCTGTTTCGCTCGTTTGTGTGCCGCTTGGCAGGTCCGTGTTGGCGGATGCTGCAAATGGTGTGGCGAGTGAGAGCACGAGTATGAATGCTAGTAGTGCGCTTAGCATTTTCGTGAAATTTTGTTTCTTCACAGTACCATTTCCCCCTTGTGAGTTTAGTAGTGTTCTCTCACAACATAGCATAGCGAAAGTAGATTGAAAATAGCGATTGTTGTTGTACTATGCGATATTTCAGAAAAATCGTTCGAAGGTGTTGGTTTTTTTAGTGTGCTGGTAGTTCGTTGGTGGGAGGAATTTTGTGGGATTTGTGAGGATGCTACTAGTGGTTGGAGGGAGTGGCGTTATGCGGCGTTATGCGGCGTTTTGCGGCGTTTGGCGCGGTTATGCGGCGTTTTGGGATAGTTTGCGGAGTTTGAGGAAGTTATGCCGCGTTTGGGGATTTTATGCGGTTTTCTTTGTCCGCGGGAGGAGTTTTGATGGCAGGATCAGTGCTCGCGCTGAATGCTTTTGACTAATTAAGGGGTTGGTTGGAGGGAGTGGCGTTATGCGGCGGTTGGAGCGATTATACGGCGTTGCAGGGAATTATGCGGTGTTTGGGGATAGTTTGCGGAGTTTGAGGAAGTTATGCCGCGTTTAGGCATTTTATGCGGTTTTCTTTGTTCGCGGGAGGAGTTCTGTTGGCAGGATTGGTGGTCGCGCTGAATGCTTTTGACGAATCCATGAGTTGGCGGAGTATGCTGATTTGGATGTCGGAATGACAAAAACCGCCATAGGGCGGTTTTTGTTAGTGGAGGAAGCCGTGTTTGATGTAGTTCTTCCAGCCGAATGTGCGCCACTGGGATTTGGGTGGCAAGTCCAGTGGAAGTGGCATGATGACGTTGAATGGATCGGCGTAGGTGGAGATGTTGTGTTTGTAGATGACGATGTCTCCCGTTGCTAGACCGTCCGTGATGACGGCGCGGTTGTTCGTTTGGAAGGGAGAGGAAACGTCGATCTTTCTGCCTTGTCCATTTTCGTCGAGTTGCCATGCGGTTGCTTGTTGTTTTGTGTAGGCTTCGAGCCAATCTACTTTGACACTTACGGCATCCACTTCGTTGACAATAAGTGTTGCGTTGACATTTGCGCCGAATGGCAACGTCGTAAGTTGTTCTAGTGGCATGATTGTAATTTCATAGAGTTCCATTGGGTTTTTCCGTTTGGTGTCAGGTGCTAGTTCGTCGTATGCGTTGCGCCATCTGCTGTCTGTTGCGGGTACTTGTGAAACGGCGTGAACGGTTCCTTCAATGACTGTGTCCAAGCTGTTTTCTTGGATACGTACTTGGTCGCCGGCTTCGATTTTTTGCCACTCTGGCAGGTCTGCATACGTTGTAATCAGTTTTTCTTCGCTAAACACGTCGGCTGCCAATGTGTAGCCGTGTTTATTGACAGTTGAAACCGTACCGTTTACTGGACTGATGAGTGCTGGGCGCATAGGATTTTGAGCTAACTGTGCTTGGATGACAGTTAGTTTGCGTTCGACTTCTGCGAGTTCACGTTCCGCTTGCGCAATTGCTTGCGCATATGCGCCGTCTTGGGATACGTCGACTTGTACATCGACCGTCAATTCGATGTCTGTCGTGCCAGGTGTTTCAGTTGTATTGACATTTGACGTATTGCCACTTGCGCTTGCTCGGTCGGTTTCTAAGTCGTAAAGTGTTGATTCGATGGCGCTTTGTTGTTCCAAGAGTCCTTGTTCCTCTGCTTCCCATGCCGCGAGTTGGCTTTCTGCACGATCAGATTGCAATGTCGCGATTTCATCACCAACTTGCACTTGATCTCCTTCTTTAACGAGCCATGTATCGATTGTTTCTTCATTTCCAACGTAGACGGTGTAAATGGCTGCTGGTGAAACGAGTCCTTCTTTAGGAATGGTCTCTTCAAAGTGTCCTTCAGTCATGCGCTCATATTGATGGACATACACTGTTTGTTGAACAGTGCTTTTTTTTGAGTATAAAAGATGGACATTAATGGCGATGAATGCACTGACGACAATTGCGACGGTGATGGACATTCGTTTTTTCATTTAGAATCCACCTCCGAACAATGAATTGAGCAATTTGTCGAATGGAATGTATGCGACGGCTGCTGTGATGAGCGCCATTACGACATGAAGGCCGATTAATATCCATAGATGTTGGCGCCATCTTCCATCGACTACGTAACCACGGATAAAACGGTATTGCAATGTAATGATTAATGCACCCGTTAATGTGAGCTGGTTCAGGAATAAAATCAAGTACCAGTTTTCTAGAATTGTCACCGCAAGCGGTCCGAAAGACAAGAATGACAGGCTTACTGTTGTGCCTTTTATGGCAAACACGATAAAGATGAGTGCTTTTTCCAGTAGTAGCAGTCCCGTAATGAGCACTTGCAGAGGCACAAGTTGTCTATATGGGATTTTCGTCAGCACTGAAAGGATGTAGGCCACTCCGAAAATGTGGAATGCACTGTATAGCGCTGCCCAAATGATTGCCCCGACGAGTGATGCGTATCTGGCGATAATATAGTCTGCTGTCGACATGGTTGTTAACAACGAAGTCAAGCCCTCGGTGTTCATTCCCCACATGTTGCGCAGTGCGAATAATACAACCCCTGCTAGGATGACAACGAGTAACCGCTTATTAAAATGACGCATCGTGCTTGTTTGTAGATTGGACGCAAGCTCGTCCGGCTTCGTCAAAAAGTGCCAAAACCTGTACTCAAAGAACATAGCGACGATCCTTTCTGCAATGAAATATTTTCGTATACGTATAGACTACTGTACCAAATCTTGTGAAATATTCAATTTAAATTGTATGAATACGTTTTAGAATGGACAATCTGATAAAGCGATCAGTATGTTTCAGATTGGTATTATTTCATAAAATTTTGTCAGCATCTAACCGCTTATTTCCCGGGAAATCGACAAAGGAGTGAAAGTCTATGCAAAAAAACGATAAAAACCGATTGACGTTACAAGATTTGTTATTCGGTGTCACCGGTTCAACAATCTTCGTGCTTACTTTGCACTTTTTGACAAACTAAAAAACCAAACTATGTATAACTTTGTAATCTATTCCTTAAATATTGTAGCACGTTTTGAATTTAATTTCTTTCAACACCTTAGTTCTCATGACTAGAATGCTTGATTGCTTCAATAAGAGTTCTTTATGCCACTTTTTTTGAAACGGTAATGATGATATTAACCTACTGAAAACCATGCATTCTAGAAATTTACTACTGTTCATCTAAGCGAGCCATTCTAGTTGTTTTCACCTATCGGCTATTAACATCGACAGCAAAAAACACTTATCGCAAGTTGATAAGTGTTTTTTATTCGATAGTTTTCAAATCGTACGCAGTCCTTCCATTAGTTGAATGAATAATTGTCTATTGTTTGTTTCGAGTGCGTAGTCGATCATGCGTAGTTGGTTTTGTTGTTCGAGTGTTGCGATGAGGAGTGCAGCTTCTTCGGAAACGACTTTTGGGATTGGAATTTCGAGTTTTAATGTACTTTCCATGATTGTCGTTAAGTGTATGTGTAGGTCGGAAATGAGGAGCAGTTGATAGAGTGGGAGGCGAATGAAACGGTTGCCCTTTTGGAATACGAACACTTCTCCTAAATTCTCTACTTGCAGGCTTTTGATGTTTATGACAATCTCTTTCCCTTCAGTCGGAACGAATTGGTAGATTTCACCTCCCTTTTCGATTGAGAAATATTGATATGCAAAGACAAGGCGTAGACGGAAATCTTCTTGACTCGTGAAAAAAGGTGTCATGCGTTGAACTGATAGCATATGCATCCCTCCGTTATTGAAAATTCCGATTATTATTATTTTATCATAAGCTGACCTAGTTTGTGAATGTTTTGTTTTCTATCTTATTCAATGTCGGATGAATAATTGCTAGTGTTCATACTTTTTCCTTCACTCGCTTGTTTAATAATAAAGATGTTTCTAACGGGAAATGGTCGATTCCCTGGGCTTTTAGGTAGCAGATGATGCCTTCATTTTTCCGCTGCTGCGGTTCATGTACATATAAGATGGTTAGTACGTCAAATCGGTAGTTTGCTAGAAGTACTTCATGATTGATTGTTAAAAAAGTTTCGTTGGCAGCGTATGTGTCACTGAGTGATTGTTCGCGGACGCTGGTGCGCAGTCGTTTCCCGGTTGCTGATTTCATTTTCCATTGTTGCAAATGGTTATAAAGACCAGGTACGTGTAAGATAAGTGTTTTCATTCGATGATTTCTCCTTTAAAAAATGATGTGGGATGTTACTTGTTCAGACTTTGTAGGTATGCGGTTTATTCGTAACACATTTTGTTTGAATTGAAATCGTTTAAATTGATGGCCAAAAGCTTTATAATAAAGGGAATGCCTATGTTAGGGAGTGAGCCGATGCACATGACAGTTGAACGCGTTTCTTATTTGCATGAGCGTGAGATTGATGAATTAATGAATAGGATTAAACATTCTTATCGTCCTGACGTTCATACAGAAGCGCAAATCATTCGAAAGGCGGTTTCCTTTGTGCGCAAGGGAGCGCGATTTGCATATCGGTTTGCTAAAGACGGATCTTCGGTTGAAACAGTTTGTACGGATGGTGTTGACCATCTTGTGAAATTGACGTTTTCTGAGGTGGATGCGACGTGCACGTGTGAGGAGCCTGGTTGGTGTCCGCATAAGATTGCAGTTGTTTTCCATCTCTATTCTCAATTTCATTCGTTGACGGATTGGTTGCATGAATGGCAACAGACGGAAGTCACCCAAATGACGTTAAAATTGTCGGAACGCTCACCTGAAGCGTGGAATGTGGTCCTTCGTCAATTGACAAATCCGTTGCGAAACATGGATCCGCGCGAAAATGCGAATGTGTTCATACATGAAACGTCGTTGATGGATCAGAAAGTGATTCCTCTTGCCCCTTTTGAGTGGGAATGGAAGCCTTTGTTTGACTTGTTTTACCGTTTACATGTCGTCGATGCTGCTTGGTCCTATGTACAGGTTTATCTGGACGATTCCAATCAATTCACATACCGTGAGTGGCAATTGCAGATGTGGCTTGGTGAGCAAATCGGAAAGATTAAAGACCATGCACAATCATTACGGAAAAAGTTGCGTTTGTTTGAAACGGACGTATTTTATGATGCATTGAAAATAATGATTCAGTCGATCACTTTGTACAATAAAGGCCTGTTTGAAAAGAGGCTTGAGTTGTTTAGAGTGATGTGGGACTTATTGTATACTGATCAAGCTTCCCAAAAGAAAGAGCTTGCACGCCTCCTTGAAGAAGAATCTGCAGAAGCGCCGTTTTTTGCCGCTTACGTCTACTTGGAATGGATCGATGATGTGGCCCTTGAAAAAGTTGCTGCGCAAACAGGGGGAAAACGTGTCACGCACTGGTTGCCGCTTGCAGATCATGCGCTTGACATGGGCCAGACTGAGTCGTTAGCGATTATTATGGAGTCCATTTATCCGTATATCGGGACGTATTATGAACTGTTAAAGACGAATGGAGACAAACATCACTTTATCCGAAAGATGGATGAATTGCTGGAGGAAGCCCATTTTCCTGAAATACGGCGTGAAGAACTTTTCATGTTGTATGGAAAAGATGGTGTCAGTGCATTCGGTGATTTTCTCATTGAGCGTGAGCGTTTTGACGAATGGGCTGCACTCATGCACCGTTTCAATGTGCCGTATGATGGAGTGGATCCGGATACATTGAAATTTGTGTTGGCGAATGATCCTGCTTCCGTCATGCCTTTGTTGCATACGTACGCGATGCAGTTCATTCAGGAAAAGAATCGGCATAGTTACCGCCGAGCTGTCCGCTTGTTTAAAAACATGAAAACAGGTGCGAAAAAGAGCGGCAAGATTGAGTTTTGGAATCGCTATATCGATACGGTCCGCGAACAATACAAACGGTTGCGCGCATTGTCGGAAGAGATGGAAAAGGGGAATTTGAATTTATGATGAATACCGAACAAATTAATACACTTTTCCAATTGGCAATTGATCGTCAGGAAAACGGTCTTTATGCCCTCTCTGCCATCGATTCAAATGGCCGACGTATCGCTCCAGGGCGACTTGCCAGCTTTCTGTTTTTTTCCAATGAACAAGCGTTGTATGGATTGCTTGCGGTGACGGATGAGCAATCAGTCCATGTAAGTACGAATGAGTTTTTCCAAGTATTTGTTGGCAAGCCGCATCCGTTTGTTTCGTTTAGCGGGCAGTCTGAGAAGGATGAAGCCCATTTGACGGCTGTCCGGGAGGCTGCGCGTGTTTGGAATGAACCGGATTTCTGGCACTATGCAGAGTTGGACGCAGGGACAATCCGATTCGACGAGGAGAAAATCGGGATTTCTGCGTCAGCTTCGATGATTTTGCATGATGCGATTCGCGAAAAAATACAGGCTTCAGCGATGCGATTCGAGCAGTTGCCGGCATTGTTGCCGCATCTGAAGAAGTATGGGTGGCCGGGTGAGTCGGTTTCGACGATGCCGGTCCGGGTGGCGTTCCGTTTGACGGAGCCTGATGATGATGCGGGTAGTACTGAATGGTTGCTGGAGACGGTTGTTGTCAGTGAGCGCGGTGCACATTGGACGCCTGCTGTTAAAAAGGTGAATGCGCCAATTGCGGATGCGCTGCCGGCGAAGTGGAAATCATATGCGACTGAGATTCATGAGAAGCAGTCTGAGATGGTTTCGTTTTTGCAGTCCATTCAGGTTGAGCCTGGCGAGCGTTTTTTGTCGATGCCGATGTCCGATCCTGAAGTGCGTGTGTTCATTCAGGAGGATTTGCCGGTGTTCCAATCGTTCGGTTATCCGGTGATTTTGCCTGCTTGGCTGAAGTCGGTGACGGAGTCGAAGTTGCGGGTGCGGACGAGTGCGAGTGTGCAGTCGTATCGTTCAGCGGCAGGGTTGGATGAAGTGTTGGCGTTCGATTGGAATTTTTCGCTTGCGGATAAAGAAATTGATCAAGATACGTTCCGTAAGTTGGTGGATGAGAATCGTGAGTTCATCCGTTCGGGTGATGAGTGGTTTCATATTGATCCGCAATGGTTGAAGCGGATTCGTGAGTTGATGGATCAGGCGGATGCTGGTGAGTGGACGGTGAAAGATTTGCTGTTTCAGGAAATTCCTGAAGAGATTGTCCCTCTCGAGGATGATGGTGAATCCGATGATCCGTTGTTGGCTTTTTCGATGAAACAGTCGTTGCGTGAGTATGTTGAAATGATTGCTGATAAGCATGGTTTGCCGGATGCTGGTGTGCCGGATGCGTTAAATGCTGAGTTACGCCCATATCAGATTGAGGGCTACAATTGGCTCGTCTTCATGCGTGATTATCGGTTTGGTGCCTGTTTAGCCGACGATATGGGGCTCGGAAAGACGATTCAGCTTATTTCGTATTTGTTGAATGTCCATTCGCGGCCGGATACGTCTTCGCCTTCGTTGATCATTTGTCCGACGAGTGTGCTTGGCAACTGGCAGAAGGAGATTGAGCGTTTTGCTCCTTCACTCGTCGTGCATACGCATTATGGGCCGTCGCGGGCGAAGGATGAAGCGTTCGATCAGTTGTTGGCCGAGCGCAAGCCGGATGTACTTTTGACGACATACGGTACGGCGACGCAAGATGATGAGACGTTGAGTGGCACGGTGTTTGCGAGTATCACGCTTGATGAAGCGCAAAATATCAAAAATATGCAGACGAAGCAGTCGCGTGCGATACGCAAATTGCACGGTGAGCATCAGATTGCGCTGACTGGAACGCCGATTGAGAATCGTTTGTCTGAGTTGTGGGCGATTTTTGACTTTATTCATAAAGGGTATTTTGGCAGTTTCCGGACGTTTAATGAACAGTTTATCATTCCGATTGAGCGGGATGATTCGGCGGTTGAGAAACGAAAGCTGCGGGCAAAAATCCGACCGTTTCTGTTGCGCCGTACAAAAAATGATCCTGATTTGCAGTTGAATTTGCCGAAAAAGCTTGAGCAGAACGAGTATTGTCCACTCACGACCGAGCAGGCTGCGCTCTATGAAAGTTTCATAGAGGATACGAAGTTTAAGTTGGATACGTTGACTGGTTTTGAGCGCAAAGGGCTTATTTTGAAGATGCTTAGCCGTTTGAAACAGTTGTGTAATCATCCTGCGTTGTTCTTGAAGGAGCCGGCTTCTCCTGCTGATGAAATGCTTCGTCGTTCGGTAAAATTAAATCGCATTGTGTCGATGGCTGCCGATATTGCGAGTAACGGGGAGCAATGTCTCATTTTTACGCAGTACATCGGGATGGGTCAATTAATTCGCCATTGTTTGAGTGAGTTGCATGACTTGGATGTGCCGTTTTTGTCTGGAAGTATGCCGAAAGGTCAGCGTGATCATTTGGTGGATGCGTTCCAGGCAGGTGAGTTCCCGATTTTCATTTTGTCGTTGAAGGCGGGTGGCACAGGGCTGAATTTGACGGCAGCGAATCATGTGTTACATGCGGATCGTTGGTGGAATCCTGCGGTCGAGAACCAAGCAACGGATCGGGCGTATCGAATCGGACAGACGAAATTTGTGCATGTGCATAAGTTTGTTAGTGTCGGAACGATTGAAGAAAAAATTGATAAGATGTTGCAAGAGAAAGCGGCGTTGTCTGCAGATCTCATTCAGTCGAGTCAATGGATTACGGAATTGTCCGATGCTGAACTTGATGATTTATTAACATTTGAACGATAGGTTTCGGCCCGGCTCTGTTATGGAGTCGGGTTTGTTAATGGACTTTTTGTTTGTCTCGGCGAGCTTGGATGGAAATGACTTTTTGTTGCTGTACTTTTTCTTCTAAGTGCATGACGCGTTCATTCAAGTTGGCGATGATGGTGATGAGTTGTCCCACTTGGAGTTCCAACCTGAACAGTTGTTTTTCGACGGATGTCATGTTGTTCACCTCTTTCATTTATTGGATTTGCGGCAGGAGCGGCCTCCTGCCACAAATGGTTGGCCACGATCCACCGGCCTATTGCAGCAAGCATTGTGAACCGACTTCTACAATGCTTGGTATGATGTCGTTAGGACCCCCATCCTTTAGACATCGATAAATCTCCTTTGTTCTACTTTCGTTCGATTCATGTAAACGATTTACCTGACGTGCTATTCAATTCATGGCTACAGCTACTACTTCCTTCGGTCCTCCCTCCCCTGTCTACTCGCTTTCCGTATGTAACTTAGGTAGCTAGTAGATTGGCAATCCATCTTTCTCTTCTTGCGGTAACTGGAAGTTTGCGCTCACATTTTCCTGTTCCTCGTCCCGTCCAGGCGAATCTGCGGAATGTACGTTGGCTTCAGTGTCATCATACAGGTCGTCGCTTGTCCTTCTTTTTGTTGCGAGGAAGCGGACTTCGTCACCAATTACTTCTGTAATGAATACGCGGCTTTTGTCTTCTCGTTCATATGTGCGTGATTGAATTCGTCCGCCGACCCCGATTAGAGAACCTTTTCCACAATGCTTCGCGGTATTTTCTGCAACTCTGCCCCACGTTGTGCAGAGTATGAAGTCGGCGTCCACTTCGCCTTGCTGGTTTTTGAATTTACGATTCACTGCAAGAATGAAGCTTGTTTGGAATCTGCCTTCCGACAATCTTCTTAGTACGGGATCTTTCGTAATTCGCCCGACAAGTGCAACTTGATTCACTCATTTCCCCCCTTTCTGTTTGTAATGTCCTTATCATATGTCTAGGTTATCAAAACTTGCAAATACTCAAAATTGAAAATTCAATGTGTTTAGATAGTTGTTTTGTTGTTTTAACAGCGTCTGATAACAGGTGTTTTTTGTTCAAAGCGCATAGGTATCGCCTTTTAAGAATTGTGTATTTTATGAGATTATTTAAAGATGGGTAGTTTTTCAAGATTTATTGTAAATTGTGTTATACTTGTAGCAAAAAGCGAGCGGGGTGACAGGTTTGAAGACGTTTAAAATGATTTCTGTGGGCATACTGGTGGAGGATAAAATTCAAGATTTTCCGTTAGAGGATGGCATTATTATTAATCAGGAAAATAGTCATCGCATGTGGCTTCTGGAACTATTTATCGATCGTTCGCACCAGGAGTTGTTTGAGCGTTGGAAGGCGGCTGAAGAGTTGCTGGAGGCGCGCGTCGTCATTTCTTATCCGGAGAATGAACCGGCAGGCTTTCTTGTGGCGGTGGATGCGATAGAGCAAATTGGCGATCATATCTCTGTCTTATTGAAAGGTCGCTTGAAGCGTGCGCGCACACAATATGCGGAGCATTTGTTGGAAGAGCTCATTACGGAAGGTTTGAGCGGTCAAGAGTTGTTGCAACGATTTGAGTCGGATATGCGGGAACGTCCTCGTTTGAAGAAGGATCGGGATCGCGATTTGTCGGAGGAAAAGCTGCCTTGATGGTGGCTTTTTTTTTGCGTGGTTATGCTGGGATTGGTGGCGGCGGTTATACGGCGTTTGGCGGAGTTATGCGGCGTTTGGGAGAAGTATGCCGCGTTTGGAGGTGTTATGCGGCGTTTGGGAGAAGTATGCCGCGATTGGTGACTTTATGCCGCGTTATAAGTATTTATGCGGATTTTTATTTTTGTTTCGTGGACGATTACTATATTTCTTGTGTATTGAGTCGCGCCAAATCGGTTTTGACAATTTAAGCTCTTGGGTTTTGGTTTTGGTTTTCGTTTGCAGCGGGAGCGAGGAGTATGCTGCGTTTTGTGGTGATTATGCCGCGTTTGGAGATGTTATGCGCCGTTTGGGAGAAGTATGCCGCGATTGGTGACTTTATGCCGCGTTATAAGTATTTATGCGGATTTTTATTTTTGTTTCGTGGACGATTACTATATTTCTTGTGTATTGAGTCGCGCCAAATCGGTTTTGACAATTTAAGCTCTTGGGTTTTGGTTTTGGTTTTCGTTTGCAGCGGGAGCGAGGAGTATGCTGCGTTTTGTGGTGATTATGCCGCGTTTGGAGATGTTATGCGCCGTTTGGGAGAAGTATGCCGCGTTTTAAGTATTTATGTGGAATTTTTATTTTGTTTCGTGTGCGATCACTATATTTCTTGACGTATTGAGTCGCGCTAAATGGGTTTTAACAAATTAAGCTCTTTGGTTTTCGTTTGTATCGGGGGCGAGGAGTATGCTGCGTTTGGTGGGGTTATGTTGCCAACGCTCATGAATACGAGTTTCGCGCTCATGAATGCTGCTTCCGTACTCATGAATATGACTCTCACGCTCATGATTGCGGCTCTCGCGCTCATAAAAGTGTGTATCTCGCTCATGAAAGTAAGTTATGCGGTGTTTTGTCTAATGATCGTGGGTGTTTACTATATTTGCTTGTGTATTGAGTCGCGCCAAATGGGTTTTGACAAATTAAGCTCTTGGGTTTTGTTTTTCGATTGCAACTGGTGTTTGAAGATTACTGCGTTTGGAGGCGTTATGCGGCGTTTGGATGAAGTATGCTGCGTTTTGCGACGACTATGCGGCGTTCGGAAGAAGTATGCTGCGTTTTGCGACGACTATGCGGCGTTCGGAAGAAGTATGCTGCGGTTGGGGAAGTTATGCGGGGATTGCTTTGTTGTGTGGAATTTGTGTGACGCGATTCCACAAAGAAGCATTGAACTGAATGGGAAAAACCGCCTGCTGGAGGCGGTTTTCTTTACGGCTTGCGGTTAGCGGTCGTTCATTCCGTTGCGTTGGTCACGGTCGTCCATTTGGGTGTCGTCTGGTGTGGTTACGCCGTCATCGGTGATGATGCCGTCGTCCATTCCGTTGTCACCGTTCATGTTGCCATCGTAGCGGTTGTCGTCATTGATGATTCCGTCGTCTACGTTGTTGTTGCCGTTTCCATTGTCGATGCCATCCATGTCTGGACCTGCACCGTTATTTACACGTGGTGTCATGTCACGTAGCCCGTTGTCTAGTTCTTCCATTGGGGTTTCGTTGTTGTCAGGTACTTCGTCGTTGCCACACCCTGCTAGGGCGAATCCAGATACGAGTACGAGTGGGATCGCTTTTTTGAACATGAAATTCCCTCCTTTCCACAAGCCGTCTATCATACAATCCGTATGATACTCGTAGGTTGGCTTAAAAGGAGGGAACTATCCGTTTAATCTTGTTCTTTTTGTAGGTGTTCAGTTAGTAACTTTTCGACAAAGTTTGCTTCTGCTTTACAGCCGTATGTGTAGTGCGTGTCGAGTTTTTCTTGCATCATTTGGATGGATGCGATTTGGTCTTCGGAAGGCGGTTCGTTCAAAATCCGCTGAATGCCTTCATTGATGCGTTGGGCGAGATCTTCATGAAAATGATGATCGGTTTTTATCTCTGTGGGCATTGTTCTATACCAGGTTGAATGTGCTTTAACATAAATAACCCACAAGCGAAAAAAATCCCTAATGTTATACCTGTCAGTATCCCAACTAATATTTTGCATATACCTAATAAAAATTACACGTATGGAACGTTGGATACTTTTTTGTGTATTTGGAGAAAGGTATTCATTCACTTACAATCCCTCAAATCCTTTTGCTCGTAGCTTTTTCCTTGCATACAAGGACTAAAAAGACTTACTCGACCGGTCCAAGTGCAAACGTGATTTCGGTTTCGCATGCGATTTCGCCTTCGACGGTTGCGACGGCTTTACCTTTTCCGATGGCGCCACGCATTCTTGTGATTTCCACTTCCAGTTTTAACGTATCGCCGGGAACGACTTGACGTTTAAACCGGCAATTGTCGATGCCTGCGAAGAGTGCAAGTCTGCCACGGTTTTCTTCTTTTTGCAACATAGCAACTGCACCGACTTGTGCCAGTGCTTCGACAATGAGTACGCCAGGCATGACGGGATAGCCTGGAAAATGTCCTTTGAAAAATTCTTCGTTGATTGTGACATTTTTTAAGCCGACTGCTTTTTTCCCTTCTTCGAGTTCAGTAATTCGATCGACTAACAAAAATGGATAGCGATGTGGAATGATAGCTTGAATTTGTTCTGCATTTAGCATGACTTTGTCCTCCTAACTTATGTATGGTGAAAATGTAAACGAAAGAGCCGTTATGACTCTTTCCCGCTCATAATATCGAATATGTGCATCCACGTTTCTTTTTTCAACACGTCTGCCGGCTGGCCGTCACCCAGAATTCCATAGCCAAACATGGCTCCAGTAATAGCCGCAACGCCTAAGATAAGAATTACAAGAATTATTCTTAACCAAATCGGTAGTAATCTTATCTGAACCCATCTGATTTTTTTCGTTTCTTGTTCTTCCTTCACAGGCTTCTGCTTTTTTTGTTTACTGCGTGCGCTGCGGGATGACACGATCTCTTTTTCAGTGGCATCTCTGCGGTTTAATTGTGGACTTTTTTGCTTATCATCTGTCATATTGTATTCTCCCTAGCCCGACTTATCGAATGTTATTGATGAGCCCTAACATTTGATCGGCAAGTGTGACGGTACGAGCATTAAATTGGTACGAACGTTGGACATTGATGAGGTCTGTCATTTCTTTTTCATAATTGACGTTCGATGCTTCCAAATAACCTTTTTCCATACCGATTTGATTACGGTCAGCTCCGTTTAGATTGATGAGTACTTCTTCTTGTCCGACGCCAAGGTCCGCAAGATTCGCCGGAACGCCAAGCAAGTTGCTCGATAGTCGTTCCATTAAATTTGGACGTTGAATGGTTGAAATGCCGAGTTCAATCGTTTGTGTTGTGCCATTTGAAAACGTCACTTGTAGTTCACCACGTGCAGATAAACCGTATTCACGGACATTGTCTGCAAACGTGATCGGCTCGCCTGCTTGATTGGCAATTGGATAGCCTTCACCGTTGACAAGCATCAAGTTGCCGCCTTCAATCGGTGAGACATAGAAGCTACCTTCACGTGTATAGGCGATTGTGTCGCCATTTTCACCGGGCATGATGACATTGAAATACTGTTTCGGTTCGGTCAATGCAAAATCGAGATCTCGATCGGTTTTTTGCATCGTGCCGACTTTCCAATTCATTTGCGCTGAACCGAGCATTGCACCAACACCGTAGCGGATGCCCGCAGGTGTTTGTCGTGTTGCTGTATCCGCTTTGTCATTGTTGAATTGTTGGTACAACATTTCTTGGAAATTCGCTTGGCTTGCTTTGTAGCCCGTCGTCGCTGAATTTGCCAAGTTGTTTCCGATAATATCGATATGGTGTTGTAATTGCGTCATTGTATTGACGGCTGTTGTCATCGACCGTATCATACTTTCCGGCCCCTTTCAATGCGTATCATTAATTGACACGCCCGATTTCGTTCACTGCTTTTTCCATACTGCGGTCATAGGCTTGTAAAATCTTTTGATTCGCTTCAAATGCACGGTAAGCTGCAAGCATGTCTGTCATCGTTTTAGCAGAATCGACGTTAGACCCTTCCAAATAGCCTTGTTGGAATGAATACCCGACACCTGCAACGCCTTGTGCTTCAGGTAGATTGCCTGTACTGCTTGCAAACAGGCCATTGCCTTGTTTCAGCAATGTTGCTGGTTGAGCAGCGAATGACACGCCGAGCGTCGCAACCGCACCTTCACCTTCCATCACAACCCCGTCAGCTGTAATGCGGAAATCGTCATTTTGCAACTGAATACGATTGCCGTTCGTATCCAGGACATAATAACCCATCGGATTGGTTAAATAGCCTTGCGGATCCAATGTGAAGTTCCCGTTTTTCGTATACACTTCGTTGCCATTGTCGCTTTCTAGTCGGAAAAAGACGGCACCCGGTGTACCTGTTTCTTCATCGACAGGCAAGTTGCCTTCTAGTAAAGCGACATCCGTCGTTAAGCCCGTTTCACGAAGGGAGCCTTGTACAAAAAGTGGCATCGTTTCTTGCATGTAAACACCTGTGGACAGTTCGCCTACAGGTAAGAGTCCTGTCATATGTAATCCTTTTTCTGTAGGGATGCGCGTCGCATTCAAGCTGGACATGAACATTTCAGGGAATGAACGGATGCTCGATTGCTCTGCTTTAAAGCCTGATGTGTTGGCGTTCGCCATATTATTTGCTAGCATTTCCGTTCTACGCTGTTGCGCAATCATGCCAGAACCGACTGTGTAAAAACCACGGAACATTGTTCCCGCCTCCTATCATTTATTGCAATTAGTATCGTTTACCGACTTTGCTAATGTTTTCGAGCAATATACCCGTGCCGATTGCGACACAGCCTAATGGGTTGTCCGAAACAAATACGGGTACTTTCAACTCTTCTGCAAGCAGTTGATCAATCCCGTGCAATAATGCACCGCCGCCTGTTAGGAAAATGCCACGGTCAATAATATCTGCCGATAGCTCCGGTGGGGTTTTTTCTAATACGTTTTTCGCAGATTGAATAATCATTTCGATTGACTCCGATAACGCCTCGCGAACTTCTTCGGATGTAATCGTAATTGTTCTTGGCAAACCTGTCACCATGTCACGTCCACGGATGTCCATCTGTTCATTCCGGCCTCCTGGAAAAACAGTGGCAATATTTTTCTTGATCGTTTCTGCAGTCCGTTCACCGATCATCAACTTATGCTTTTTCTTGATCGATAAAATAATTTCGCTATCAAACAAATCCCCAGCTGCTTTAATCGATTCGGATGTGACGATATCGCCCATTGATAATACCGCGACGTCAGTCGTTCCACCACCGATATCAATGACCATGTTACCGCTCGGTTGGAAAATATCCATGCCTGCCCCGATTGCTGCTACTTTCGGCTCTTCTTCCAAGTAGACTTTCTTTCCACCTGATTTTTCTACCGCATCTTTAATCGCCTTCTGCTCAACCCGTGTAATGTTTGTTGGGCAACAGACAAGAATCGTTGGTTTTGACAAGAATCCTTTTACATTCAGTTTGTTAATAAAATGACGTAACATCGCTTCTGTCACATCGAAATCAGCAATGACGCCATCCTTCATTGGGCGGATGGCAACAATATTACCCGGTGTTCTTCCTACCATTTTACTTGCTTCTTCGCCAACAGCCAATACTTTGTTCGTATGTTTGTCAATCGCTACAACAGCAGGCTCGTCCAATACGATCCCTTTCCCTTTCACGTGAATCAACACATTTGCAGTTCCTAAGTCGATTCCGATATCTTTAGCAAACATTAATCCCGTTTCCCCTTCCAGCTGCCTATTCCATACTGTATTTTTACGTACTCTTCTAACTATACATTGTAACACACTGGTTCTTTATTGAACACAAAGATTGACAGTCTTTTGGAATGTTTTTATGCAACAAACCTTATTTGTCGATCAGCCAATTGCAGGATTTTATTCACAACTCATGACAATGAATCGTAATTTACATCGTTCATTTCCACTAGTACTTTCTACAGGTTATTCAAATGGCATATGTATATTCATCAAACTTTTCTACATGCGAAAAGACAGGGTGTGCGCACTCTTCCAAATCGGATGGTTGCGTCCCCGTCTATTCCCGTCATGTGTTGCGGGCTTTCTTATTTTCATTCTTCCACTTCATTCGTGTTGCTTCACCGCCTCTTAAATGTCTGACAGACTTATGATAGGCAAGTACTCTAGCAACTTCATCAGACAACTCCGAGTCCACGTTTGGTAATCGTTCTGTCAAATCTTTATGGACCGTGCTTTTGGAGTAGCCTGTTGCTTTTGCCAATGCCCGTACGGTAAGTCCAGTGTCCAGCAACATTTTGCCGAGGCGCACGCATCGCCTCCGAATTTGCTCGTGCACGCCCTCTTCCTTTCCTGTCAGCTCCATTTCTTCCTTTATCCTATGCTGAGATGGGCGTGGTTATGTCTGATAGAGCGTTTGAAGTGAGGAAGAGATTTGAATAGCAGGAGAAAATCTGTGGGACTACTTGAAATGCTTTCGTCCGCTACTTCGATTTAAGTGAATGACTTGCTTACTAAACGATTGATTGGTGGGAATAAAAGAATTTTTGATACAGAAAAAGCCATCTCGCTCTACACGACGAGAATGGCTTGATTGTTAAAAACCTAATTTTGAACGTGGATTAATTGGAACGCCATCCACCTGTACTTCGAACAACAAGTGTGTCCCAGCTTGCGGGTTCCATTCGTTACTCGTCGCTGTACCAAGTACTTGTCCTTGCTCCACTTGGTCGCCTTCTTTCACTTGAATGCCTGTGAGTGAACTGTAAATCGTTGTCATTCCGTCCGCGTGTGTAATGCGTACTTCGCCGCCTTGGAAGTGATCAACTACGACTTGTTCAACAGTTCCGCTCATTGCTGCTAATACTTCAAATGGTTGGTCGTTGACGGAAATTGAGATACCCGTGTTCGTCTTGTACGTTTGGTTGAAGACGAGGAGGGCATTCTCTCTGTCTGCTTCATCTGCTTCGGTATCATAGTACTCTTGTATAATGGCCACGTTGTCAAGATGTTCCTCATCAAATGGGAACTTAACTACTTCAGTTGGTGCATTTGTTTCTACGACCAATCCGTTGTTCGGCTCGTTTGTACCATCAACAGTTTCTTTGGTATCCTTTTGTATGATGGCATTAAAGCCCCAAATCATGCCGACAAAGACGATCGCCACGCTCGAGTAGACGGCCGGCCAGAACCATCTATTCTTCTTTGTACTCTTACTCTTTTGAGAAGGGGATTTCGGTTTTTCTTCTCGCATTGTCATCACCTCAATTGCTATTGTTTGCAATTGGGCGTTATTTTAAACATGCTAAATCATCTTGTTGGAAATTTTTTAATGTTGTGCCTGTATAGTAGTACGTTAAGATGTTTTCAGCTTTCCACCCTTTTTGTGCAAACGCTTCTGCACCGTATTGACTCATGCCGACTCCGTGCCCATAGCCTTTCGTTGTAATGATGACGATTTCGTTTGTTACATCGTATGCAATGTCGAAGTCCGTTGATGCGATTCCGAGTACTTCTCGCATTTCTCTACCGCTCTTCTCAAAATTAGTAGATACAGCTCGCTGCACGCGTCCTGTATGATTACGTACGAGCTTCAAGCTTTTAAAATGATCCGCTTTCCATTCAGAACCGAGTGCTTCATTCCACTCGTCAATCGGCATTTCAACACGTCTTTCTACTTCTGCCGCTACGTTTGCTTCACCTGGACTTTCAACACTCTGCAAATAAGGGATCGGATTGCCGCTAAAATTTTGTGCGGTTTCCGTTTTGCCATTGGATGTCGAAAAAAACATGGCTGTGATCATTTCGTCTTCGTAAACGATTGTTTGCCCTTGTGTTGTTTCAATAAGTTCTGATAGTCGCTTCTCGTTTTTTTTGAATTCTTTCCCCCAACGCTCTTTTCTAGCTTTTTCATTTTTATAGACTTGTGCGGATACAGTTGCTTGGATCGTTTTTTTTCCGTTGTCTGTTGACCGTAATGCATATGTCCTTGCGGCAATCGCTTGCGCTCTTAACGCTTCGTCATGAAATACAATCGGCATCTCTCCTGCCACGACGCCAAGTACGTATTCCTCAAGCGGTATAGGCTTGTCCTCTCCTTCCACTGTAATGTAGATTGCGCAAGGATCTTCTTCTTTCTTTGCTACTTCTTTTGCTACGGGTTCGATTGTCTGCTTCATAAGGATTGGAATAAAAAATAGGAGTAAAATGAATAAAACAGCTAGTAGTTTGTCCATAATTCATTGTATGAAGGTTGTCCTTCATTCATTCGAAGAAATGGTTGAAGATATTCGTAGAGTTTTTGAGACTTGCTGCGTTATGCGGTGTTATGCTGCGTTTGAGCGAAGTTTGCCGCGTTTCGCGGAGTTATGCGGCGATTGATGCTGACTATTACAGCTTTCAAGTTGGGTTAGTAATTTTCTTTTCCGCGGGCTGTTATTTGTACCAGATGTGATTTAATCGCGCCAAATGTCTTTTACACTTTAACGGTTTGGTTCAGAGTGTCGTACAGTTTCTAGATCGCTATGTTTTCTAGGAATTTTTTAGTTGCCTGCGAAATGAGTAGATGGCTGTTGTGGGACCGCGGGCAGTTGTTCGTCTTGGAGGGTTTCCTGTCGCGCTGAATGCCTTTTACACTTTAAGGGTTTGTGAGAGACGGAGATTCAATGGATCTTGAGCTGCGTTATGCGGAGATTGAGCGGAGTATGCGGCGTTTGAAGATGTTATGCCGCGATTGAGCGAAGTTTGCGGTGTTTGGAGAGGTTATGCCGCATTCGCAGAATTTATGCCGCTTTCGGAGGACTTATGCGTTGTTTATTGAGGCATAAAAAAACTGCCTACAGTGGTTTGGTGTGTAGACAGTTTTTGTATGGTAGGAAGAAGTTCGTTTAGACGAGTTGTTCTTCTTGGACAGTTGTTGTTTCTTCTTCGGAAACGCGTTCGATGTCCGCACCGAGTGCTTTGAGCTTCTTGTGGAAGTCTACGTAGCCGCGGTCTAGGTGAGCGAGTTCAGTGACGCGTGTGACGCCTTCTGCGACAAGTCCTGCTAGGATGAGTGCGGCTGCGGCACGTAAATCGGTTGCAGCAACTTCAGCGCCTTGAAGTTTGGACGGTCCTGAAATGATGACAGAACGTCCTTCGATTTTAACGCTTGCGTTCATGCGACGGAATTCTTCTACGTGCATGAAGCGGTTTTCAAATACGGTTTCTGTTAGAACGCCAGTTCCGGATGCTGTCAACATAAGTGCCATCATTTGTGATTGCATATCTGTTGGGAATCCTGGGTGTGGCATCGTTTTTAAATCCGTTGCTTTTAATGGGTGTTTGGCTTGGATGCGTAAACCTTCTTCCAATTCCGTAATGACTACGCCCATTTCTCCGAGCTTGGAGATCAATGCAGCATTATGTTCAGGCACTGCGTTATCGATTGTGACGTCTCCGCCCGTAATCGCTGCAGCTACCATGAACGTACCTGTTTCGATACGATCTGGAATGATATGGTGAATTGTGCCATGTAGTTTTTGCACACCTTCGATTCGGATGGCATCTGTACCGGCACCGATGACTCTTCCGCCCATTTCGTTAATGAAGTTCGCTAAATCCACAATTTCCGGCTCTTTCGCTGCGTTTTCGATAATTGTCGTTCCTTTGGCTAATGCAGCAGCTGTCATAATGTTTTCTGTTGCACCTACACTTGGGAAGTCCAAATAGATTTTAGCACCTTTTAAGCCATTTACTGCTTTTGCTTCAACATGTCCATGACCGAATGAGATTTCTGCTCCCATCGCTTCGAACCCTTTGAGATGTTGGTCAATTGGTCTTGATCCGATTGCACAACCGCCTGGAAGCGCGACACGTGCAAAACCGTTACGTGCTAGCAATGGGCCCATGACAAGAATGGATGCACGCATTTTTCGTACATAGTCAAAATGTGCTTCGGATGAAAGTCTGCTCGTTGAATCGATAATGACTTCTCCTTGTTCAGCATCATACGTAACTTTTGCATTCAAGCTTTTTACAACTTCGTTTATTGTCGATACGTCCGATAGGTTCGGCACGTCGCGTATAATATTTGGGCCTTCGGATGCGAGTAATGCTGCAGCCAAAATAGGAAGTACTGCGTTTTTCGCTCCTTCTACCCGGACATTTCCTTCGAGAACACGTCCACCGTTAATAATTATTTTATCCACAAAAAGTCCCTCCGACTTCAATTTTTACTTTTTGCCATATGCGATTCATTTAAATTTTTTTGTCATAGATTAAACATAAAAACACATACTATTCTACATCGCTCTACATAATTAAACAAGTTACTACAGAGCTATTTTCCCGTTTATCTCCAAGATATTCTATAATATGTACCCATTTGACGTTTTGTGCCCTGTCTAGAATGGGCTGTCGTCTTGTTAATGTTTGCTATTCCCTTGCCATATAGGGGTTCAAACATTTAATTTCATGCCATCGCCCCTCATATACGTCTGTATATACGCGGCGATAGCATGGAACAACTTGAAATGAGTACGCTGTTTGTACTACTGATAATTGCCTACTGACTATGTACCCCAAAAATCTTCAGGCAAACCAGTGTTTATGAAAATAATGTAGGAATTCTTCCTGACCAATAGGATATGTCTAAAAAGAAATTTGATACGGCTGAACCAATCGCAAAACTCAATAAAATATAGAGAATTTGTGCTTGAAAAACGTGGTGCTTTTTAATGATTTTTTCTGGCATGACAGACTGCAATGCATAAAATGTCAAACCGATGAAAAAGATGTGTGACAAAATTGCAAGCATCGGATTGTGCACAAAAATATCGTTCATTCTTTCGACCTCCTTCTACAATAGTCGACGAGTCGTATACGTCCTTTCTCTTTATTACACATAGGGATCATGATTTTCAGATGTGAAAGTTCGATTGATTACATAATTGAGGTGATAAGAAGTATCCCTTTTTTGAAATAGATGAACGTCTACTTTATCCATATGAACAACTAGGGAAGCGTGTGTGTTCCCTCTACTAGATTGCTATACGGTTTGATTGCCACAAGAAAAAATGCGGGCAGAAGAAACATATCCTCTGCCCGCCAACAAGTCAAAACAATTACTTCATATTATGAACGTTGATTCGATTGATGGCACGTTTTAGATCGAGTTCCACCAATTGAGCATCAAGTTTATCTGCTTTTGCCTGTAGTTGTTCTTCCGCACGTTTTGCTGCGCGTTGTGCACGAGCAATGTCGATATCGGTAGCCAATTCAGCGTTTTGTGCCAATACGGTTACAACGTCTGGACGGACTTCGATGAATCCACCGTGAACGGCGACATTAACAGTCGTATTATCTTTCTTCAGGCGAAGCGCACCAATTTGAAGTGGTGCAACCATAGCGATATGGCCGGGAAGAATCCCAATCTCACCCGTTTCAGTGGAAGCAATGACCATGTCCGCTTCTGTTTCACTAACTGGGCCGTTGGGAGTGACGATATTGACTTTAATTGTCTTCATAATGTTCCCTCCTGATCCCGCTTAATCAATTACGCCTAGGCATAATTGTGCCCAGATTGTTGACAATCTATGGCATCGCCGGAGGCTTTAATGGTATTCAGCTTTGTTCTTGTAAAGCTGGAATAGTTAAGAACGTTGCATCCATCACCCGGTTAAGGGGATGGATGCGACATTAGTAAAGGCAAATTAGACTTCTACGCCCATGCCTTTTGCTTTTTCGATAACTTCCTCGATGCGTCCAACAAGACGGAAGGAATCTTCTGGTAGGTGGTCGTAACGACCTTCCAAGATTTCCTTGAAGCCTTTAATTGTTTCTGCAACCGGCACATAAGATCCTTTTTGGCCTGTGAATTGCTCAGCCACGTGGAAGTTTTGTGATAGGAAGAATTGGATACGACGTGCGCGGCCAACGACAAGTTTGTCTTCTTCGCTAAGCTCGTCCATACCAAGGATTGCGATAATATCTTGAAGTTCACGGTAACGTTGTAGCGTTGACTGTACTTGACGTGCCACTTCGTAGTGCTCTTCGCCGACGATTTCAGGGCTAAGTGCGCGTGAAGATGAAGCAAGTGGGTCAACCGCTGGGTAGATACCCATTTCAGATAGTTTACGCTCAAGGTTTGTTGTCGCGTCCAAGTGAGCGAATGTTGTAGCCGGAGCCGGGTCCGTATAGTCATCGGCTGGTACGTAAATCGCTTGGATGGAAGTTACAGAACCTTTGTTTGTCGAAGTGATACGCTCTTGCAATTGGCCCATTTCCGTCGCAAGTGTTGGTTGGTAACCAACGGCAGATGGCATACGGCCAAGAAGTGCAGATACTTCAGATCCCGCTTGTGTAAAGCGGAAGATGTTATCGATGAACAGAAGTACGTCCGCGCCTTGCTCGTCACGGAAGTGTTCTGCCATTGTCAAACCACTAAGTGCAACACGCATACGTGCGCCAGGTGGCTCGTTCATTTGACCGAATACCATTGCTGTTTTGTTAATAACGCCGGAATCTGTCATTTCGTGGAACAAGTCATTTCCTTCACGTGTACGCTCACCAACACCCGCGAATACGGAGATACCGCCGTGCTCTTGTGCGATGTTGTTGATTAGTTCTTGGATAAGTACTGTCTTCCCTACACCGGCACCACCGAAGAGGCCGATTTTACCACCTTTGATGTATGGTGCAAGCAAGTCAACTACTTTAATCCCTGTTTCTAGAATTTCAACTTCCGTTGAAAGGTTTTCGAATTGTGGAGCTTGACGGTGGATTGGGTCACGGTGTTCTGAAGCCGGAATTTCCTCTCCTAGGTCAATGATTTCTCCAAGTACGTTGAATACACGTCCAAGTGTGACGTTACCGACTGGAACTGAAATCGCCGCGCCTGTATCAATAACAGCCGTACCACGCTTTAGACCATCCGTGGATGACATTGCGATTGTACGTACTGAGTCGTCTCCAAGGTGGAGTGCAACTTCAAGCGTCAACGTTTGCGGTTCTTCGTTCGGACGTTGGATTTGGACCTTCAGTGCGTTATAGATTGCTGGCAGTTGACCGTCTTCGAATTTAACGTCAACAACAGGACCCATAACTTGAAGTATTTGTCCGTTACTCATGCTTTTCCCTCCTGTCTTACTTTTCCCGTTCAAATTATGCTCTATTCGAGAGCGGCAACTCCGCCGACAATCTCGGTGATTTCTTGCGTAATTGCAGCTTGACGTGCTCGGTTGAATGACAATGTGAGTGAATCGATGAGTTCCGTCGCATTGTCTGTAGCCGTCTTCATCGCTGTCATACTGGAAGCATGTTCGCTCGCTTTTCCATCAAGCACTGCTCCGTAAATCAGACTTTCCGCGTATTGTGGAAGAAGCGTTTCGAGAATCGCTTCTGCAGAAGGCTCAAATTCATAGGAAGCCATTGCTGACGCTGATGAAATATCCGTGAGCGGAAGTAATTTCTTTTCCGTCACTTCATTGGAGATGGCGGAGATGAAGTGATTGTAGTATAAGTACACTTCATCGTATTCGCCTTCTGTGAACATGCCAACAGCTCGATTCGCGATTGATTTTATTTCCTCGAAAGAAGGGTGATCGGAAACTCCGACTAGACTTTCGCATACGTCATATCCAAGGCGGCTGAAGAATTCAAGCCCTTTACGACCGATTGCAACGATTTTCACTTCCTCTTTGGAGGCGTGACGTTGTTCAATCGCTCGACGCGCTTTTCGGAAGAGGTTACTGTTGTATCCACCAACGAGTCCGCGGTCAGATGAGACGATGATATAGCCTGTCTTCTTCACTGGACGATGTGTAAGCATCGGATGGCTTGCGTCGCTTGTCGCGCTCGCTATTGCACCGACAACTTCTTGGATTTTCTCCATGTACGGAACGAATGCTTTCGCGTTCATTTCTGCACGAGTCAATTTCGAAGCTGAAACCATTTGCATCGCTTTTGTGATTTGACTAGTCTTCTTTGTCGATTTAATACGATTTTCGATATCGCGTAATGATACCACTGGCAATTCACCACCTTATTGTTTAGTTGTAAAGGATAAATTTGTCTTGTTATAAGATATTGCACTGTTGATTTACGCTCCAGGCGGACGCTTTCCGCGGGCACGGCTTCAGACGCTTCCCTCGCTTCGCTCAGTCCAGGGTCTTCAGCTCGCGCTGTTCCCGCAGGAGTCGCCGCCTTTCGCTCCAATCAACTACATGAGTACTCTCTCATAATAGAATTAAATTTAACCAATATTGATCAAAATCCTAAGAGACTATTTTTAAATTAAGACTCTGAAGGTACGAAAGTTTTCTTGAATGCGTTGATCGCATCTTTCATGACGTCATCAGACGGAAGGTCTTTCGTTGTACGGATATGATCTAACACTTCAGTGTGGTTGGACTCGAGCCAGCTTGTAACTTCGCTTTCGAATCGAAGAATATCTTGTACTGCGACATCGTCAAGAAGGCCGCGTGTCAATGCATAAAGAATGACTACTTGATATTCAACTTTAACCGGTTTGTTCAAGTCTTGTTTAAGAACTTCAACTGTACGGATACCGCGGTCTAGTTTCGCTTTTGTAGATGCATCAAGGTCTGAACCGAATGCAGAGAATGCTTCGAGTTCACGGTATGCAGCAAGGTCAAGACGAAGTGTACCCGCAACTTTTTTCATTGCTTTGATTTGCGCAGATCCACCTACACGGGATACGGAAAGACCGGCGTTGATCGCTGGACGTACACCCGAGAAGAAGAGGTCTGATTGCAAGAAGATTTGTCCATCAGTGATGGAGATAACGTTCGTTGGAATGTAAGCAGAGATGTCTCCTGCTTGAGTTTCAACGAATGGAAGTGCAGTGATTGAACCTGCGCCTAATGTATCGTTCAACTTCGCTGCACGCTCGAGTAGACGGCTGTGCAAGTAGAATACGTCACCAGGGTAAGCTTCACGACCTGGAGGACGGCGAAGTAGTAGTGAAAGTTCACGGTAAGCAGCAGCTTGTTTAGATAGATCATCGTAAACAACCAATACGTGCTTGCCTTGGAACATGAATTCTTCGGCCATTGTTACACCTGTGTAAGGTGCTAGGAATAGCAATGGAGCTGGTTGTGAAGCAGACGCTGTAACGACGATTGTGTAGTCAAGCGCTCCGTTTTTACGAAGTGTTTCAACAACCCCACGTACTGTGGATTCCTTTTGTCCGATAGCGACATAGATACAGATCATATCTTGGTCAGCTTGGTTAAGAATCGCATCGATCGCAACAGTTGTTTTACCTGTTTGACGGTCACCGATGATCAATTCACGTTGTCCACGGCCGATCGGTACAAGTGCATCGATCGCCTTGATGCCTGTTTGCAATGGCTCATGTACGGATTTACGTGCCATAACGCCTTGTGCAGGACTTTCAATTGGACGAGTTTTTGTTGTTGCGATTGGACCTAATCCATCTACCGGCATACCGATTGAATTGACTACGCGTCCAATTAGTTCCTCACCTACAGGAACTTCCATAATACGGCCAGTTCGACGTACTTCATCGCCTTCTTTGATATCTGTGTATGGTCCAAGGATAACGATACCTACGTTGTTCGCTTCCAAGTTTTGTGCCATACCTAGAACACCTGTTGAGAACTCTAAAAGTTCTCCAGCCATGACGTTGTCGAGGCCATGAGCAAGAGCGATACCGTCACCGATCTTGATAACCGTACCGACTTCGCTTACTTCCATCTCAGACTGATAGTTTTCAATCTGCTGCTTAATCAGCGTGCTGATTTCTTCAGCTTTGATGCTCATGTATGTCACCCCTCAATTTCAAATTAAGATCCGATCAATTTACGTTGGAGCTTATCGAGCTTCGCGCTCAAGCTGCTGTCGTAAATCTGATTGCCGATTTGAAGGCGGATGCCTCCGATCAAGCTTGGATCGATGATATTTTCAATGCGTAATGTTTGTTTGCCAACTTTATGTGCGAATGAAGCAGAAATCGAGTTCGACTCGTTTTCCGTCAATGGACGTGTCGAGTATACTTTCGCTTCTGCAACGCCTGCAGCACCGTTCGCGAGTTCATGGAATTCAGTAATAACATTTTGGATTTCATCAAGACGTTTCGCATCCAATAAAACGAACAATGTGTTCATGATGATCGGATTTACGCCTTTAAAGATGTTTGCCATAATGTCTTTCTTTTTTGCTACGGACAACTTTGGAGAACTAAGAAGTACACCTAGTTGTTTATTGTCACGGAACGCTTTTTTCAATTCGATCAGTTCTGATTGAATTGAAGCAGTTTGTCCTTGTTGTTGTGACAAGTTGAATAATGCGGTTGCATAGCGCTTAGCTACTACCGATTGGCTCATCGGCTTTCGCCTGCCTTCACAATCGTTTCTTCAATCAATGCACGGTTGTCTTCCTCAGAGATTTCTTTACCAAGAACTTTGGAAGCCGCCATAATTGATAGTGAGACGAATTCTTCACGGACAGCTGCAACAGCTTTTTCTTTCTCTGTCGCGATTTCAAGTGTAGCCGCTTCTTTCATACGGTTCACTTCTGCACGCGCTGCTGAAATCAGCTCTTCACGTTGTGTTTCACCTTGCTTACGTGCATTGTCAACAATCGACTGTGCGTTATCACGCGCTTCTTTCAAAAGGGCACGTTGCTCTTCCAAAAGTTTGTGTGTTTCGAGACGGCTTTGTTCAGCTGCTTCGATTTCATTCGCGATCAATTGTGCACGTTGATCCATAATGCCCATAAGTGGACCCCATGCAAACTTCTTCAGAAGAAGCATTAGGATGGTGAAGAATGTTACTGTGACGATGATGTCACCTAAGTTCAAACCTTCTGGGTCGTTTAATCCTGCTAAAAATCCTGCGTCAGCGCTTGCCGACAAAAGGATGAAGGTATTTCCAAACACGATTGTTTCACTCCCTTCAAGAGCTCCTGTCAAATTTCGTTAGTGTATAGAAAGAACGTTATTCTTAATTTTCAACGTTAAACTTGCATTTCAAACATCTGTTGTTACATAAATGAATGGCGAAGGACAAACGTTGCGTTCTTCGCCATCTATAGTTGTGTGTAAATTATTTGTTCATTACGATGAACGCGATAACTGTCGCGATGATCGGAAGGGCCTCAACTAACGCTACCCCGATGAACATTGTCGTTTGAAGCATACCGCGTGCTTCTGGTTGACGAGCGATACCTTCTACTGTTTTCGATACGATCAAACCGTTACCAATACCTGCTCCAAGTGCACCAAGACCAACTGCAAGTGCTGCTGCTAATAAACCCATTGTGTAATATCCTCCTAAAAATTCATGTTTTTTTGTGTTGTTTATGAACCCTCTAAAGGGGCAATATATGTTTAATGGTCTGTATCGACTTTATGAGCCATATAAACCATCGTTAACATAACAAAGATAAATGCTTGGATCGCTCCGATGAAGATGGAGAAACCTTGCCAAGCGAGTGCCGGGATTAATGCTCCAGCGAATCCGAAGATACTGGAAGCCCCTAGTGTCGCAAGAAGACCGATAAGGATCTCCCCTGCGAAGATGTTACCGTAAAGACGAAGACCGAGTGTCAACGTGTTTGCAAATTCCTCAATGACTTTAAGTGGTGCCAAGAAAGGCATCGGTTGTAGGTACGATTTAAAGTACCCTTTCGCACCTAATAGTTTAACGCCATAATAATGTGTCAAAACAACAACCATTCCTGCAAGCGTCATCGTTACAACTGGATCAGCTGTCGGCGATTTCCACCATAGATAATGGTTATAACTAATTGCGAATGGTAAACCGAGCATATTTGCGACAAATACGAACATGATGAGTGTTATCCCAAGTACATGGAAACGACCACCCGTTTTCCAGTCCATATTGTTCTTGATGATCCCTTTGACGAAATCCATGACCCATTCCATGAAATTCTGCATGCCTGTCGGTTTAATTTGTAAATTACGCGTCGCGATGACTGCAATTAGGAAGACGATAAGGCATGTTACGAAAAGCATTAGGACGTTGGATAAGTTAAAGACCAATCCGAGAAATTCCACATTCGGATTTTTATGGTTCACGTTTCGTTCACCTCCCTTTTGCAATCAAAAAATTAGTAATGCTTGACGTGTACTACGATCCTGTCGACTAGCAACAAGACGTATGGAATCATTAACCCGATCACTGTTGCAATCATGTTAAATGTTTCCGGCTTCGTCAACGCAATGGCTGCCGCCGCCACACCGGATCCGAATCGCAATACGGTTCCTCCGATTGACTTCGTTTCTTTTCCTTGCGAGATCGATTGATCAAATCTTTCCATTCTACGGACAATAATCCAAAAATTATACAACCCGAACAAGGAGCCAAGAATTAATCCTGCAAAAATCGGTTTGAAGTCAGTAAAACCCCATCCGATGACGAACAGTGCGAGCAAAAAAAAGAGCGCCTTCTTTTGCCTATTGAAAATTTGTCGCATTGTATGCATGGTGGGTGATTCTCCTGATTCGTATTTTTGCCGATTTTTGTGATCCGCGAAAAGTGTTAGGACAATGAGCAGTGTCAAACGAAAAGGTTCGTTTCCCTAAGTCGGGCTTGTCCAAGACTCCGATAAAGGTCGGAACCTATAATTGTAAGTGAATCGTCGTAGCCGCTGACCACCAGGAAGCGTTGCTATTGTGCACGCTCGTGATGTGACTATTGACGACGTCCAGTGAAAGGATGATAGAATCGCGTCAAATTTGATTGCAATGACGATTTTCATATGTATGAAATCCCTATCATTCTTACCCTTTGTTAGCATACAATAGGGGCATTTTGATGTCAATTGATTCCCGTGAAAAACTTCACAAAGTCGTGTTTTTGTCAAATTATCGACATAATTGGGTGCAACCTGCAAGAATGCGTGTTTCACGGAGTCATATGCTGCAATTTTAATGTGTCCATGGCCTGGATTTCCTTCTATCCTGTGCACATTGTGAAAGGAAAGAAAAACCGTTGAAGTGGAAACACTTTCGAGTTGCACATTCAACGATTTTTCGTGTTGTTCGTTTGCTTTTTATTACAAAGAAGAAAAATATTCTTTCAACGCTTCTACAATTCGTGCAGACGCTTTTCCATCTCCGTAAGGATTGGATGCTTTGGACATCGCACTGTATTCCGCTTCGTCGGAAAGAAGTGTATCCGTCAGTTGGAAGATCATCTCTTCGTCTGTCCCAGCAAGTTTTAACGTGCCGGCTTCAATGCCTTCAGGGCGCTCTGTTGTATCGCGTAACACGATGACCGGCTTCCCGAGTGAAGGTGCTTCTTCTTGAATACCACCAGAATCCGTCAAGATGATGTGCGAGCGGGCAGCGAAGTTATGGAAGTCCACTACTTCAAGCGGCTCGATGAGATGAACGCGGTTGTTATTACCAAGCAGTTCATCTGCAACTTCACGCACCGCAGGGTTCATATGCACAGGATAAATCACTTGTGTATCAGGATGTTTTTCAAGGATGCGATTGATGGCACGGAACATGTTGCGCATCGGCTCCCCTAAGTTTTCACGACGGTGTGCCGTTAGCAAGATGAGGCGATCATCCCCGATTTTATCAAAGATCGGGTGATGGTAATCTTCTTGTACAGTCGTTTGAAGGGCGTCGATTGCCGTGTTCCCTGTAATGTAAATACGGTCTTCCGGTTTCTTTTCATCTAGTAGATTACCGGCAGATTTTTCGGTTGGTGCAAAGTGCAAATCCGCAATGACGCCTGTTAGCTGACGATTCATTTCTTCAGGGTACGGAGAGAATTTATCCCACGTACGAAGTCCTGCTTCAACATGGCCAACAGCGATACGGTTGTAAAATGCTGCAAGGCTACCGATGAATGTTGTTGACGTATCACCGTGGACAAGGACGATATCCGGTTGCGCTTCTTTCATAATTGCGTCCAATCCTTCCAACCCACGAGTGGCAACATCCACGAGTGTTTGACGATCTTTCATGATGTTCAGATCGTAGTCAGGTGTGATGCCGAATGTATGCAAAACTTGGTCGAGCATTTGACGATGTTGTGCCGTCACAGTGACGATTGACTCGATGTCCTCCGTGTGCTTTTGCAACTCCAGTACGAGTGGTGCCATTTTAATCGCTTCCGGTCTTGTACCGAATATCGTCATTACTTTCCATTTCTGTTTCAAACCATTCACGCCTTCCCCCATTATTTTATCGCAATCTTATTTTGTGCCGAATAAACGGTCGCCCGCGTCTCCGAGTCCTGGTACGATATAGCCTTTTTCGTTCAGCTTTTCGTCCATCGCCGCGATATACACATCGATTTCCGGATGTGCATCAGTAAATACTTTAACGCCTTCAGGAGCAGCAATTAAACACATGAAACGGATGTTTTTTGCTCCGCGTTTTTTTAGTGAATTAACCGCCTCTACAGCCGTCCCACCTGTTGCTAACATCGGATCGACGACGATGAATTCGCGTTCCGCCACGTCAGATGGTAGCTTTACGAAATACTCGTGTGGCTGTAATGTTTCCGGATCACGGAACAAGCCGACATGTCCAACCTTCGCAGCTGGAATTAATTTCAAGATGCCATCAACCATCCCAATACCCGCACGGAGAATCGGTACAATCCCTAATTTCTTCCCTGCCAATACTTTCGATTTCGACATGCATACAGGCGTTTCTACATCGACTTCCTCTAAAGGAAGGTCGCGTGTAATTTCATACGCCATGAGTGTCGCCACTTCGTCAACGAGTTCACGAAACTCTTTCGTGCCGGTGTTAACGTCCCGGATGTGTGTCAATTTATGCTGGATGAGCGGATGATCGAATACGTGTACTTTTGCCATTGCTTATCGCTCCTTTTCGGAATGTCTCGTACATTATAACAGATAGTTACCAATACACACACCATCAACCGTAGTTTGTGTCAGATGTTGTTGAATGATGAATTATTTGAGGATTTTTTGTATTGATGATTTTTTTGAAGAGGGAATTTTGGAGAGAGAGCGCGAGTATGTTTTGAGCGGATTGCTTCGGTTTGGACGCAAAATGGACTGATAGACTGGCTAGCGTGCGTATTTTGTGTGTTTAATGACGCGGAAGATGCTGTTTTTCTGGGTTGCGTGTCATTAAGGACTGTTTTATGACGCGAGACGTCTTGTTTTTCCGGTTTGCGTGTCATTAAAGACTGGTTTATGACGCGGGATGTCTTGTTTTTCTGGCTTGCGTGTCATTAAAGACTGGTTTATGACGCGGGACGGCCTGTTTTTCCGGTTTGCGTGTCATTAAAGACTGGTTTATGACGCGGGACTTCCTGTTTTTCCGGCTTGCGTGTCATTAAAGACTGGTTTATGACGCGGGACGGCCTGTTTTTCCGGTTTGCGTGTCATTAGAGACTGGTTTATGACGCGGGATGTCTTGTTTTTACGGTTTGCGTGTCATTAAAGACTGGTTTATGACGCGGGACGGCCTGTTTTTACGGTTTGCGTGTCATTAAAGACTGGTTTATGACGCGGGACGGCCTGTTTTTACGGTTTGCGTGTCATTAAAGACTGGTTTATGACGCGGGACGTCTTGTTTTTCTGGCTTGCGTGTCATTAAAACTATTTATCGACGCGGCGACTCCTCATTTGCTGGCTGGCGCGTCATTATCGGTATCGAGCAATGATAGTGACCGCGGGCAAAAACACTCTTCTCCCCCACTTTCCCTGTCGCGCAGAATGCTTTTGACAAATTAACGCTTTGCTTCAATGGGCATCACTCGAAAACAAAACTCCCCTATCAAAAGAAAAACCCCGTTCTGCAAGAGAACGAGGCTGGTTTTATTATGCATATAGTGGGAATTTGTCTGTTAGTGCTTTCACGCGTTCTGCTGCTTCTTTTTTCGTCGCTTCGTCTTCGTGGTTTTTCAGAAGCTTCGCGATGATTGCACCGACTTCTTTCATTTCTTCTTCTTTGAAGCCGCGCGTTGTGACAGCAGGTGTTCCGATACGGATACCAGATGTGACGAATGGGCTTTCTGTATCGAAAGGAATCGTGTTTTTGTTTACTGTGATGCCGACTTCGTCAAGTACGTGTTCAGCGATCTTGCCTGTGATGCCAAGTGACTTCAAGTTGACAAGCAATAAATGATTGTCCGTTCCGCCAGATACGATGTCGACACCTTCTGCCATCAAGCTGTCCGCAAGGGCTTTCGCATTTTTCTTCACTTGCTGAATATGCGATTTAAACTCAGGCTTTTGGGCTTCGCCGAATGCAACCGCTTTGGCAGCGATGACGTGCATCAATGGACCACCTTGGATGCCAGGGAAGATCGTTTTATCGATTTTACGACCGAATTCAGCAGCGAATTCTTCATTCACAAGAATCAAACCGCCACGTGGCCCGCGCAACGTTTTATGCGTTGTCGATGTTACGAAATGTGCGTGTGGCACTGGGTTTGGATGCTCGCCCACTGCGACAAGTCCAGCGATGTGCGCCATATCGACCATTAAGTATGCACCGACTTCATCCGCGATTTCACGGAATTTCGCAAAGTCGATTTCGCGTGGGTAGGCACTTGCGCCTGCAACAATCATTTTTGGTTTGTGCTCGAGTGCTTTTTGACGAACGTCTTCGTAGTCGATGCGCTCGTCCGTTTCGCTTACTCCGTATTCCACGAAGTTGTAAAGGATACCAGAGAAGTTCACCGGACTACCATGTGTTAAGTGTCCACCGTGTGAAAGGTTCATTCCAAGCACTGTATCGCCTGGCTCAAGCACTGTGAAATAAACAGCCATGTTTGCTTGTGCACCGGAGTGGGCTTGGACGTTTGCATACGCTGCACCGAAGATTTCTTTTACACGGTCGCGCGCGATGTTTTCTACCACATCGACATGTTCGCATCCACCGTAGTAACGTTTGCCTGGATAGCCTTCTGCATATTTGTTTGTCAAATAGGAGCCTTGTGCTTCCATAACTGCTTCTGTTACGAAGTTTTCAGATGCGATTAACTCGATGTTTGCGTTCTGGCGATTTTTTTCCGCCATGATTGCTTCGAAAACTGCTGCGTCATCACGTTGTACATTGCTTAAATCCATGTTGTCATTTCCCCTTTATCATTTATATATCCGGAATCGGCGCCGTAAGCTTGTCCGGTATTTTGAACGCCCCGCTCTCACGTTCATTTCGCGAAAACGGAGCGGGCGCATCTATTGGAAATCAGTCGTTCATTCTTCAATCGGACGTTTGTAAACTGCGCGTTCTCCACCGATTAGTTTCGGACGGGTTGTCGCAACAGTTACGATGGCGTCACCGATTTTTTTAATGGATGTACGTAGTGGGACAGCGACCGGTTTTAATTGCATTCCGATCAACGTCTGACCGATGTCGATTCCTGCATTGGCACGGATGGATTCGACGACAACTGCGTCTTTTAAATGTTCATATGCGTACGCTGACATAGAGCCCCCTGCCTTTACGACAGGTATGACAGAAACTGGGTCGAGATTGTACGCTTCTGCTGCTTTGCGCTCAATCGTCAATGCCCGGTTGATGTGTTCGCATCCTTGGAATGCCAAGTGGAGGGAATACTTTTTGGCAAATGCTTGCAACGGTTGGAACAAGGCTTCCGCTACTTCAAGTGCGCCGCCGGTACCAATTCGTTTGCCAGCAATTTCAGATGTTGAACAACCGATGACAAAGAACGTTCCAGGAATTAAATCGGTTTGTTCTGCCAATTCTGCAAGCAGTTGTTCGAGTTCGAGCTTATATAAGTTCATTGCATCCATTGTTCATTTCACCTCGATTCGTCTTCGAGCTCCGTTAATTTTGCGATGCGTCTCTCGTGGCGGCCGCCTTCAAAAGAAGTATCCAACCATGCTGTCACGATTTCGCGTGCAAGCCCAGGACCAATTACTCTTTCGCCCATTGCGAGGACGTTCGAATCGTTATGGCCTCTCGTCGCTTTGGCGCTGAATACGTCATGGACAAGTGCGCATCGGATCCCTTTCACTTTATTGGCAGCAATGGACATACCAATTCCTGTGCCACAAATGAGAATCCCTTTGTCAAATTCCCCTTTTGCCACGCCATGTGCGACAGGCACTGCGTAATCCGGGTAGTCGACGGAAGCGTCTGAGTCTGGACCGAAATCCACATAATCTAGACCCAATTCCGATAATAAGTCCATAATTTCACGACGCAAGTTATTGCCGCCATGATCTGAAGAGATTGCGATTTTCATTGCGGTCCCTCTTTTCTTAATTTACTCACAACTAATTCTATCATTGTTCGACATAAAAACACAGCATCTGAATGATTATTTCGTGCTGTGAAATGATTGGCGAATCGCCATGTAGTGCTAATTCCACTGTACACTATCCGGCTTGATGGGTAAATGATTCGATACTTGTATGGAAATGGTAGCTGCTTTTGGAGAGGCTTTGTTTATGCGGGGATTTGTGGCGTTATGTGGCGTTATGCGGCGTTCGGCGGCATTATGCGGTGTTTTAAGGAATTTTGCTGTGTTTGGCAAAGTTATGCGGCGTTCGAGGGATTTATGCCGCTTTTGAGAAAGTATGCGGCGTTTGCTTGTTCCGCGGGGAGCTGGAACTCATCAGCAATCTTGTCGCGCCATATGCACTTGACAAACTAAGGGTTGGTACAAGGCGAAATGCTATTATCTCCTGGGTTATGCTGAGTTAAAGGCTTTTATGCGGCGTTTGGAGGCATTATGCCGTGTTAGAAGGAATTTTGCTGTGTTTGGCAAAGTTATGCGGCTTTAGAGGGATTTATGCCGCGTTTTGAGAAAGTATGCGGTGTTTGCTTGTTCCGCGGGGAGCTGTAACTCCTCAGCAATCTTGTCGCGCCATATGCACTTTACAAACTAAGGGTTGGTACAAGGCGAAATGCTATAATCTCCTGGGTTATGCTGAGTTATAGGCTTTTATGCCGTGTTTGAAGGAATTTTGCTGTGTTTAGCGAAGTTATGCCGCGTTCGAGGGATTTATGCCGCGATTTGAGAAAGTATGCGGCGTTTACCTCATTCCGCAGGAAGCTGTAATTCATCAGCAATCTTGTCGTGCCACATGCACTTTACAAGTCCTCACAACGAACAAAACCGTATAGAGCTACGTTTTTCCTACGTAGATCCATACGGTTTTTCATTTATTCCATATATTTGCAATTACGAACGGTCAAATTGGTTGATCACTTTGTATAAGTCTTCCGATTGGCGTTTGAGTTGGATGGCCATGTCATCGGTTTTTTCGATTGATTTTACTTGTTCATCCGTTGCGGCACGTACTTCTTCAGCGCCGGCTGATGTTTCTTCTGCAATCGCTGCGACTTCTTGTGATTGTCTTGCCGTCGTTTCGATATTTGCTAATTGGTTCTCGACGAGTTCGGTTATTTGGACGACCGATGCCGCCATGCCGTTCACTTTTTCAGACATTGATTGGACACTGCTGCTCGTTGCGTCCGCACGATCTGCTTCGATAGCCGCTGTTTTAACTTGTTGCTCAATTTCTTTCACAACTTTGGAGACGTCTGTTTGAATCGTTTTCACAAGTTCATCGATACTGTGGACCGCTTTCGCACTTTCATCCGCCAGCACACGGACTTCTTCCGCCACGACCGCGAATCCTTTTCCATGTTCACCCGCACGTGCAGCTTCAATCGAAGCATTCAATGCAAGCAAGTTCGTTTGCCCTGCAATGCTGCCGACCAACTGAACAATTTCTCCGATTTTTTGTGCGTTATGATCCAACTCGCGAATCGTTCCGAGTGACTGCTCGCTTTGGTTGGACATGTCACGGATGCCATCGACGAGCGTTTTAAACACATTCGTCGTACGTTCGAGTTCTGCGAGCATTTCTTTTGAGCGGTCGGACGACTCCTCTGCACGGCTGCTCACTTCCGCAGCGAGCATTCTAACATCTTCCATTGCCTCCGCCGTTTCTTGGATTGCCATCGCAGACGCTTCTGCACCTGAAGAAATTTCCATAATCGTCGATGCAACTGCATCCGCTTGTGTGGCAGCAGCGCTCGTTTCAGCGGACAACTGATCGACTGTTTTCGCCGTCTTTTCAAAATTCGTCTCAATTTCTCCAACAATCGTCCGTAAATTAACGACTAGATGTTGGAAAGCTTCTGCAACCGAACGAATTTCATCCGAAGACTTCGGTAATGGGATATCCGCACCAATTTTTCCATCCGCCACTTCAATCGCTGCAGCTTCCAAGTTTTGCAACGGTTTCGTCAAAATTGTTGAGAATAAGGCTGCTAAAATACCCGACCATAAAATTCCTAACGCATATGTAATTAATTCAAACAAAAAGGGTTGTACACCCGGAAAAAACGTCGGGCCAATATAATTAATAAATAACGCACTCGTTGAATACGTGACAATCGCTAAAATGGTCACGAATAAAACAAGTTTCTTCCTCAATCCAAACTTCTTTCCATTTTTCATCCTTCATCCTCCGTCAGCTTCGTCTTCAACTGTCCAATCAAAGTGCTCAATTCGTCAAAAGTCTGTTCATACAGTTCCAGAGAACCGCCATAAGGATCTAGCACATCCCCGCCTTGATCCGGCCACACATACTCCTTCAACGTATACGTCTTCCCTGCCGCAAATGGAAAAGCACGCAAAATCGCATCTTTGTGAGACGTTGTCATCGTCAAAACAAGGTCGGCCCATTCCAAGCTTTCAGCAGTTAACGCGGACGACACAGCGGTATAGGGCATGTCCGACCGTTTAATTACTGTTTCGGCATGCAAAGAAATCGGCAATCCGTCAAGCGCATGGATTCCTGCCGATCGTACCGTGACTCCATCGATTTGTTTGGAGCGCAAAATCGCTTCCGCCATCGGACTTCTACACGTATTTCCTGTACAAATAAAATAAATATTCATTCCATAATCACCTACTTATACCATACCTTATCTCTACGAATAAAGAAACAGATAATTTTAACGAAACCATGACATTATTCCCATGACTAGTAAAATACCGCCACAAGCCCTTCGTAACAGCGCTCCATTGCCAAGTTTCAGTTTTCTACCATAGTAAAGTGCCAAACAGGAGAAGATGAAAGTGAGAAAGCCGGATGCTAAGATGAACAGGATTTTATTCAACTGAAGCATGCCAAAAGAAACACTGACGGAAAATGTATCAAGACTGACCGCCAACGCGATAATACCAGGGTGCAATTGCCTCGTTAACTCCGAATTGGCATTGTCGTCTTGCAGCAACATATGCACACCAATTAACGCCAGTAAAATCCCCGATAACAAATGGCTCCACGTCGAAAAAAGCTCTGCAGACCAATCACCCATGACAAATCCTATAAATGGAAACGCCATATTGAGCAACATCGTCCAAATGGCCAGCATCAATCTCGCTTTTCTTAATCGTAACAACGAATACACAATAATCACATCAATTGTCGTCACACTTGCCGCGATAATTTCTACCAATAAATTGACCTCCCAACTTCCGCATCCCCTCATCTTATGCGGCCCCTTGGGAGGTCATTCGTTCAATATTCAATTGTGTCAATTAAAAACGTTTGCCGTCCGCCGCTTTTAACAATCGGTTCATCACCGCTTCACCGACACCTGTTGAAGCAGTTTCCACAGCTAAAATGATATCTGCTTCTGTCTCATCACATTGCCGAATCGCGTTATACAAATTTGTCGCCATCGCTTGCTGATCGCTTCGTGCACCGACTGAAAAATACCAGTCCGCGCCACTATCGCCGTATTCATCCGGCCCAATGACCGCCACACGCTTGCCGTCTTCATGGATGGAAGAAACGGCACGTTGAATGACTGCTTCATCCGACTCAATTACATAAAGCGGAGATTCCGGCGCGTAATGCATATATTTCATACCTGGCGCGCGTGGTGCTTCTCCTTCAGACGTCTTGCTTTCTGCATGCACGGGTCCGATAACCGCTTCAATCATTTCTCGCGTCAAACCGCCCGGCCGCAAAATCGTCGGCGGCTCAGTCGTCATATCAAGCACGGTCGATTCCACACCGACGCCTGTCCGCCCCCCATCAACAATGAGAGGAATGCGGCCTTTCAAATCATGATACACATGTGCTGCTTCTGTCGGGCTCGGTTTACCGCTACGATTGGCACTTGGCGCGGCAAGAGGCCCGTCTAATGTGCGCAACAATTCAAGCGCAACGGGGTGATCTGGCATACGTAGCCCGACCGTTTGAAAACCAGGTGTCGCATTTTCTGCTATCACACCCGGACGTTTGTGGAAAACGAGCGTCAGCGGACCTGGCCAATACCGTTCCATTAGCGCTTTCGCATGTTCCGGAACATTCAACGCATACTTATCCACATCTTCTTGACGCCCAATATGTACGATCAGTGGGTTGTCCGACGGGCGCCCTTTTGCGTCGTATATACGTTGGACAGCCGTCTCATCCGTCGCCAACGCACCTAGCCCGTAAACCGTTTCTGTCGGAAAAGCAACAACTTCCCCACTTTTTAAAATATCCACAGCCTGTTGATAACTTAGCGAGTTATCCATATGGTTATCCACTGAAACAATTTTTGTTTCCACGAATAAAACCTCCATTTATACACATTTCAATTCACTTATCCACAATTAAAGTGGATAACTTTACGAAAACAACGACTTTATCCACTCCCAAATAAAGAACGTTACCTTTTCCTCTTTTTCTTCATCCGCTTTCTTTTCCGTTTCTTGCTCCGGAAAACAGACATTCGGGAACAATCCACACCACCAATTGTCGCCACGCCCACTGCCGATTGTTAACACGTATGCATCATACGGCGCTTGCGGCGTAATGACGAGGCCAGACCGTTTTGGCGGGAACAATGTTGCTTTTCGTTCAAATTGCACTTCTTGTCCATCCGCCATTTGTTGTGCAATACGATAAATCTCTTCATCTACTTCTTCCAAGTTATCCACAATGTCTGCATTTGACGTTGCCTGACTGACGGCATTGTGTATAAGCGGCGCAATTGCCTGTTGAATCGATTCTTTCAACTGCTGATCTGCTGGTGTATTCGAATGCGCAACAACACGGAATCGGATTTCCTCCGCCTGTTCAGGTTGTGGCTGTATAAAAAGCATCAAAGCGGACTGGATTAGAAATAAGATCAGCATGAATTCAACGACTGCCACCACTTTACCCATCCGCTTTGTACGTGTATGCAAATTACTAATTTCATAGTCTTGTAACATCTCGATCCCCTCCTGACCTCATTGTTACCAGGAGCAGGATCGTTTATTCATCAATCTCGCAAAATATCATTCGATCTTTTCCGTTAATATCTTTGACAATTGAAACACGTGCTGCAGGGAAGGCATTTTCAAAGAGACGTGCAACTGCAGGACCTTGCTGATAGCCAATCTCAAGACCGATGACTGAAGGAACATTCATGAGTGGCGGCAAGTTTTCCGCCAGCTTCTTATAAAAGAAAAGCCCATCGTCCTCTGCGAACAATGCGCCGTGCGGCTCAAAATCGAGAACCGTCCGCGACATGTCCACGGACTCCTCAACAGCAATATAAGGAGGATTCGATAAGACGATATCCCATTTTTCCATCGCAATCGGATTCGTTAAGTCCCCTTGCCGGAAGTCGATCGATACGCCGTTGTGACTTGCATTACGCTTCGCCACTTCAAGCGCCGCCTCACTAATATCGACCGCCGTTACCATTGCGTTCGGTCGTTCTTTTTTGTAGGCAATCGCGATTGCGCCACTCCCGGTACCGATATCTGCCACGCGTGCATCTTCAGGCAAGTGCTTGCTTCGTTCAAGCGCGCCGAAAACAAGCTCCTCCGTTTCAGGACGCGGGATGAGGACATGCTCATTCACTTCGAAGGACAGTCCGTAAAACATTTCTGTCCCGATAATATGTTGCACAGGTTTTCCTGTTAACAGTTGTTCGGTTTTATTCCAAAAGTCGGTTTGCTGTTCAGGCGTGAGCGGTTCACGTAAATCAGCAAGCAACGAAGCCCCTGATTTGTTTGTAACATGTTCCATCAGGAGCTGCGCAGCGTTTTCATCGAGATTGTTTGACGCTAGACGCGTCTTCGCTCGTTGGAGCGCTTCATAAATTCTTTCAGTCATGCTGATCCAAACTTTCCAGTCGTCTCGCTTGGTCTTCCATAATGAGTGCATCGATCACTTCATCCATTTTCCCTTCGATGATTTGATCGAGTTTTTGAATCGTCAAACCGATACGGTGGTCGGTTACGCGGTTTTGCGGGAAGTTGTACGTGCGGATCCGTTCAGAACGGTCCCCTGTTCCGACTGCGGATTTCCGTTTTTCATCATACTCCGCTTGCGCTTCTTGCATGAACTTGTCGTAGATGCGGGCACGTAGAACCTTCATTGCCTTTTCCTTGTTTTTGATTTGCGATTTTTCATCTTGACACGAGACGGTGATGCCCGTTGGTAAGTGCGTCAAACGGACAGCTGACATCGTCGTGTTAACGGATTGCCCACCCGGACCTGAAGATGCAAACGTATCTGTCCGGATATCTTTTTCATGAATATCAATTTCGACTTCCTCGGCTTCCGGTAGCACGGCGACAGTGGCAGTGGACGTATGAATGCGCCCGCCCGATTCCGTTTCAGGTACACGTTGCACACGATGCGCACCGTTTTCATACTTCAATTTCGAATACGCACCGTTCCCGTTAATCATGAAAATGATTTCCTTGAAGCCACCAAGCTCCGTCGGCGACGAATCCATCACTTCCACCCGCCAGTTGTTCGTTTCTGCAAATCGGCTATACATCCGGTACAAGTTCCCAGCAAACAGCGCCGCCTCGTCCCCACCAGCAGCCCCACGAATCTCCATAATAACGTTTTTGTCATCATTCGGATCCTTCGGCACAAGCAGCATCTTTAACCTGATTTCAAGTGCTTCAATCTGCTCATCCAACTCACTAATTTCCATCTTCACGAGCTCTCTCATCTCATCATCCAACGATTCCTCAAGCATCTCTTTCGCACTTTTGAACTGCGACGTAAGCTCTTTATATTCACGATACGCATCAACCGTATCCTGCAAATCGGACTGCTCCTTCGAATACGTCCGCAACTTCGTCATATCACTCACAATTTCCGGATCACTCAACAATTCATTCAACCGATCATAACGATCCTCAACGGCTTGCAGCCTATCAAACATACACGCACACCTCAAATTTCTCAGTCATATAGTAAGTTTATTGTACGGCAATAAGCCCCCAAAATACAGTAATTTCTCCCCATTTTTACGGGGACAGTCCCCCACACAAATGCCAATCTTCCGAATTAAACCGGGGACAGGCACCGGAACAATTGGGAATGTTGCGAATTGCGCCGGGGACAGGCACCGAAACAATTCACAACGCACGACTATGTTTTTGCGAAGTCCTGAATTCGATGGTGAGGGAGTTTTTGTTGTAGATTGTTTTGATGAGGAACGGAACTTCAGAAGTATTTTGGAATCTGAAATCCAGCCCGCCGTAAGATACGGTGGCGTCTCTTCCTTTAGGAACGTAGCCGATATCGAGGGAGTGGTGGTGTCTTTCGACATAGTTCACGGGTAGTTGATCCACTGCATTGAACAACGTTGAGGATGTTTGGCAGACGCCTCCTCCGATGCCCATGACAAGTTCTTTGTTTACGATTTCCGGAGCGGGTTGGTAGCCGCTAGCTTCATCTCGCGGACCGACGACGGTATTGAAGGAAAAGTAGTCACCGCTTCCAATAATGACATTGTTGATTGCCAAAGCGGACAGTTCGATATTTTTATTCCGGCCGGTTTCAGCTGGATTGAAATACGTTGTGTAGGTTGCGACGACGACTTCGTCTAAATAAGGGACATCTTCGGGATCATAGTCACTTTCAATGATATCAATCGGAAGTTCAACCTTTCCACCTTCCACAGAAGCCGCTAAAATCCGTTCCACCAATACGCGTTCCCGCAGCAAGATTAACGGACTCCCTTTCACGATGTTGCCTTTGTCATCCAACCGATCCAAAACCATTCTTCGGTCGTATCCTTCCAAATCTTCCGTCCCTCTTGCCAAATTTCTCGCCAACTTTTCGATGGTCTGTTGATAGCTCACTCGATCTGTTTCAAATTCTAATTCAGTTGGCTTAATTGTGTGGATAACTTCCGAAGTTGACGGATCGACAAGTTCAACAATTACGGGTTCCTGTTCAATTTCTTGCTGTGGTTTCCCTGTTTCCTCTTGCTTCTCCTCAACAACCGGCGCTTCCACTTGTTCAACAGCCGTTTCTTCCTCACAACCCATAAGTACAATGGCGAGACTGAGGGAAAAGATGCATTTCCATTTGTTCATACGTTCTCCTACTTTCAATATGCTCCTAATGCCCTTCATAGTATTCAGCCAAAGCCCTTTTGTGTGCATTTCATTCCACAAAAAAAGACAATATGGAGGTTGTCCATATTGCCCACATTCTCTTATTTCGCTGCAACGTTCGCTGTTACGCCATTTGGTACTTCGTGATGCAAGCGACATCTTGCTTCATACGCTTCCGATGCGCCAACGAGGATGATCGGATCATCATAGCCTGCCGGTTTTCCGTTAATGAGTCGTTGCGTACGGCTTGCAGGTGATCCACAAACTGTGCATACCGCTTGAAGTTTTGTAACGTTTTCCGCAACTGCCATCAATTGCGGCATCGGACCGAATGGCTCGCCACGGAAATCTTGGTCAAGTCCCGCAATAATGACACGAAAACCACGATCCGCAAATTCCATCACAACATCTACAATGCCTTCGTCAAAAAATTGCGCTTCGTCAATTGCGATAATATCGTAGTCTTCTGTAATGAACTGCTCAATTTGCGTCGATTCTGCGACCGGCGTTGCAATGACTGTCGTTCCATTATGGCTGACGACCGCTTCCTCACTATATCGATCATCGATTTCAGGTTTGAACACGGCAATTTTCTGTTTTGCGAATTGCGCACGTCGCACCCTTCGAATCAATTCCTCAGATTTCCCCGAAAACATACTTCCACAAATCACTTCAATCCATCCGCCTTGCATTGATACGTACATGTTGGTTCCCCTTTCACTTCTACCTTTATATGGACTTCCATCTATCGTCATAGGAATGTCTATCATACACCAAATCGAAGTGAAAAGGACGTCTTTTATTTCTTGTAAAAATATGTTATGCGTCAATACAGGACTTGTCATTCAAGCAACTAAAACTACTCTCTTTGTTAATAAAAAACTTTACCTTTCTAACTCGATATATTCCCTTAACAATTTCCACACACCATTCTCTTTTCTCCAAATGAACATACACTGAGCGCAATATGGTTCATTATTTATCAAATTGGTCTCTCTTCCTACAACAATCATTTCATCTCCATTTTTTCGTTCAGTTACGCAAAGTATTTCAAAACTTTTCTCTGCTTTCCCATACTGTCTTAATACATCGTCTAGGTCATAGTTGTAGCCGTACTCATCCGGTTTATTTAAATTAGCGTGCGCCCAATACCCAACAAATTCAGGAGACATGTAATGCCTAATCCCCTCTCCGTTTTTGCTGATAAATCCTTCATTCCAAGCAGCGAAATATTCATCCAATACCTTTTGTATATTCTCCATTTGACTCCCACCCCATCTATTTTTCTACTCGTTCGTAAACACGCTCTCCACTTGCTAAATAATAATGTACTTTCGCTGGAAGTACATTACAAACAAATAACACACAAGCGACAACTCCCATACATAATGCCCCTAAAACAACAACAAATCGAATGGACATCAACTCCGTCGCAAGTCCAAATATTACGGTTGCTACGATAATGAGAAATGCTTCCACTAGCCCATAAATACTTCCGATCCGCCCCATTATCTTTACCGGAATGTTATTTTGGTAAAACGTATAAAATCCCGTATTGGCAAACGCCGTCGCAAATGATAGGACGAAACAACCAATTGCAGCAAGGACAAATCCGTTCGATAGTGTAAATACGATATACCCTGTAGCCGTTACAATAGAACCCATTCCTATCAACCAAGAATTTGAAAATCTTTCTACAACGGCTGTATTCAGCAATGAGCCTACAACTACTCCTGCACCTGCAATACTTACTAACACGCCGTATTCCCCTTCCGTCAGCAACAGGATTTGTGTAGCGAATGCAGCTTCTAAAGAGTCCGTTGCTGTCATTAGAACAATTGTGAGACTGAACAAGAAATAGATAAGCATAATGTAGGCGTTGGCTTTACTGAACTTTACAACGAGTTGCCAGTCGGTTTTCAAAACTGGTGCAAATCGTGTTTTTGCAAGTTTAGTAGGTTCTTCACGTATGTCGACAGTCGGCATGGCGAATGTAATGATTGCTGACATCAACAGCGCTAAAGCATTACAATAAATTGCAAGATTGGGTGTTCCAATTGTAAACAGCATACCTGCAATTGCTGGGCCCGTCAAAAATGCGCCAGAATCCAGTAAACTTCGCAGTGCGTTGAACCTTTTTCTTTGGTCAATCGGTAATAGTTTCGTCAAGTATGCCATGGATGTCGGTTGATACATGGAACTACCAATTGTAATTATAAATACGAGTAAATAAATGATTGGTATCGACGGGAATAGTGGAAGTACCGCGATGAATAAAGCTTGCATGAAATTCAGTATCATCATCAAGTATTTTTTGTTTACTCGATCAATAAGACTGCCCGCCCAGCTATTCGTGAATACCGTGGAGACTGCACGAATGATATAGAGTCCTGAAACAGCGAGTGCTGATTTTGTCAGGTCCAAGACAATTAGATTGAGTGCGATGAAATAGATCCAACTGCCAACACTTGAAACTCCTATGCTGCACAAAAAGATGGCAGGATACCGCCATGATGTTGGTACGAATGCTCCCCTCATTTCCACAACCCCTCTCATTATTGGCCAATAAAAAAATCCCACCTCCAAGAATTGATCTTGGAGGCGAGATTAACCAATCGCGGTGCCACCCCAGTTTATTAATATGTCACCATATTAACCTTATCAGGTACGTTTACATAAATACCCTAGCTCTATAACAGGAGCTCCTGTCACGCCATCCCCTTACCCTTACACACGGTTTCGGCATGCTGCTCAGAGGCTTGTTTCAATAACGTTTCCTTACTCCTTTTCAGCTAACGGAGCTCTCTGTAAAGAAAAACGATTATCTACTCTTCTCTTCAATGCATGTAGTTTTAGGAATAGTACCACTTTTGATTGTTTATGTAAAGATTGATTAGATGAAAGAAAGTCCGTTCGGTACAGCGTTGTAGGGAGGCAGAAGCTTTTTTAGCACGAACAATTTGGAATCTCTAGTAAGCAGCACTTCGTTCAATCCCCTTAAGGTTAGACAGTTGATATATAAAGAATCAGAACCATTTATAATCTCAGAAAACACTATCATATTGTATTGATTTCTACTTCTTTCAATGATATGCTTTATAAACTAACAACGAAAGGAGTGAGATGTAGCAATGAATAGTTTAATGATGAAGATAACCTTGGGAATACTATGTTTTGCCTCTCACTCATGCGAAGTAACTCGTTAATTTTTAGAAGTGATATAAATAATTGCATGTTGATAGAGCAATAATGCTTTTCGTATAGAACGGTTTAAGTAACCACAGGGTTGAGTTATCTTCCTTGTGGTTTTTATTTTTTCACAATCACTCCATACGAATAGGTAAATATAGTTCCCTGTTATTCTTCTCAAAAGGTTTCCAGCACTTACGTGTCAAAAATGAGGACAAAAAGAAAATAGGGAGTTGGCAGTTATGTTGAAACTAAAAAATTTATTCAACAATGTGGATTTAGCGGAAATGATCGTTAAAAATTGGGCGTACGATGAACCTTCACTGGAGATGTTTTCGTTTTATCGAATATCTTCAAATGCGATTTATCCATTTCGTTCTGAGGGGAAAATCCAGCTATTGCGTTTTTCACCAAAAGCGGAGAAGAATCGTGAAAATCTCTTGGCAGAACTTGATTTTATTGCGTACTTACACGACAAAGATTACGGTGTTTTAGAAGCCGTCGTTTCAAAAAATGGGGAGAAATTAGTTGAAATTCAAACACCTTGGGGCGACTATTTCGCTTCTGTATTCAAACGGGTACCGGGTATACAAATCGGTGAGACAGATGTAAGTGATCACATCGTGTTTCATCATGGGAAAACATTAGGAAAGCTTCACCAGTTATCCAGCGCGTTTGAACCTAGTACACATCAACGTTGGTCGTATAATGATGTATTTGATTGGATACAGTCGATCCTTGTTAAATTTCCAAATGAAAAAGCAGCATTCCATGAAACGCAAAAACTTCAAGCTTATTTCAACACACTACCCAAGACATCAAGTAATTACGGGTTAATTCATTATGATTTTGAGTACGATAATGTTTTTTATGATGAACTGACTGATTCCTGTTATGCTATTGATTTTGATGATTCGATGTATCACTGGTATGTGATGGATATTGTACAAGCACTGGATAGTTTAGAAGATTGTGTTCCCCCTGAGCTCGTTCAGCAGAAAAGACAATGCTTCTTAGAAGGCTACCAGACCGAATTCGACATCTCGAATGACGATATGACTGCATTATGGACTGCATGTAATCGCTTTGCTAATTTGTACAGTTATGCTCGTTTGCTGCGTGCATCTGAAGAAGAATGGAAAAATGAGCCTCGTTGGTTAGTTGATTTGAGACAGAAACTAACCAATGCTATGAAAAGTACATCGATGAATTTCGGGAAGGAGCTTTAAAGTCCATACGCAAGCCATCTACTGTAGATAGAACTTGCTAAAACTAAAGATGTAGATTCCAGTAAATGAGAGAGCATCTTCTCCTGGTCTCAAAGGAGATGACCTATAATAAACTATGGGAATCAGAATTTCCCAGAGACATTGATTAAGCTTTCATATTGAGAGGAGCTATCCTATGATTTATGTAATTAGGCACGGTCAAACTGACTTAAATATAGAGCGTAAAATGCAAGGGAGAATGGGCTTACCATTAAATGAATACGGCTTAGAACAAGCACATGGATTAAGAAATGAGCTCAAAGATATACATTTCGATGTTGTATTTTCCTCCCCGCAAGAAAGAGCTATCCAAACAGCCGAAATAGTTACCGGACTTAAAGCTATCATAGATGAAAGGCTCGATGTCTATGATTTGGGAGAAGCCGATAGAGTACCTATCAACGAAGTGAAGATGTCAGGCCCGTTACCTGATACAAATGTATATAAAGGTGTTGAAGATCCCAATTGTTTTGTTAAAAGGATATTTGGTTTCATGAAAGAACTTGAAAATAAGTATAGTAAAAGAGAGCTTAACATCTTAATTTCAGGACATCGATGTACAACAGGCTGCATGGGTGCATTTTTCGAAGGAATACCTACTGATGGTAACATTTTGAGATTCTCATCAGACACTGGATATTATAGGACTTATACTTTTAAATCCAGGGAACTCAACTCTAAGTAGAACACTATTATTTAACATTTTTCCAGAAAAATACTTACGGTAAAGGACTTGTTCAGCTGACTGAGCCAGTCTACTAGCTTCGAGCTACCGTGGACTTGTTTATACGTTGAGAGCTGGGAAGATAAGTGGCATTCGTTGATGTTCCCGGAGTTATGCGGTGTTCCAGCCAGTTATGCGGCGTTTGACGAAGTTTTGCTGTGTTCTAACCAGTTATGCGGCGTTTGACGAAGTTTTGGGTGACGTACAATAGTCTGTGTAAACACAAAAAAGATAGGGCATCCTCAAGGTTAATCACTACAAAAACCAAGGAGGATGCACTATCTATGTCTAGTATAATCGATAATCTCTTTTCTAATCA